>JAJYQP010000080.1 GCA_021794525.1 Pseudomonadota bacterium
AAGGCGCTCGGCCGCACACATTGCAAGCCCAAGACGCTCGACTGCCCGAACTGCCCCGCGCTCGCCCTTTGCGCGACCGGCCAGGCGCGCGCGAACGCTACCAGCTGAACCCCGCCGCCACCGCTGCCGCTTCCGCTGCACTACTCCGGCGACCCAGCGCCGCGTTACGGTGAGGGAAGCGACCGAAGCGGGCAATCATGCGGTAGTGTACGCGCGCGAAGCCGAGATTGGCGGGAGCGCGAGCTGCAAAGATCGCCAGGCTTGCGCGCTGGTCGGCGAAGGCCTCGCTGTGCATCAGCGGCATGTAGGCGAACTGGCGCTCACGCGGCGGGATCTCCCGGTCCCAGCCGCGGGCGATCACGCCGCGAGTGATCGCACGGGCAAGCGGGTCGCAGGCAAACGCCTCGAGCACCCCGCGGTGGATGTTGCGCGGCACCTGGTCGAACAGCAGTATCGCGGCACGCGCGATGAGCGGATCGCGCAGGAACTCATGCGCGGGCCTGCCGCCAAGCATCGCCAGCTCGCGCCCGAAGCGCCGCTTCAGCATGCCGTCGACTGCTTCGGACCCGCCCCACCAGTCGCGCGGGCCGAGCTTGTGAAACCAGCAATGGAGCAGTTCGCCCGCCCACCGACGCGCGGCTGCAGCCATCGCGATCTCGTCTGTCCGCGCTCAACTCGTCTTTTCGTAAGGGACGAAATCTTCGAGGAAGATCACGCCGCTGAACATGCCGCTCATGCGGTCGGCCAGCGTGATCTGATCCTGCCGGCAAAGGCTCGAGCCGCTGAACCGGCGGATCACGAGGATATCGTCGTCGTCGATGTCCGTCGGATTGGCGGTGCGGTTTACCCAGACCTTGCCGCCGGAGCGATAGACGATCGCGGTCCTGTCTATCACCGTGAGATTGTTATTCCCCGGTGTGAAGATACAGCTCTGTGGTTCGCCCGCGGTGCGGCCCTCGATCATTTTAGCGAGCTGTTCCTCGCCGGTCAGGCGGGGCCGCGCATCGAGCGGTGCGGCGACCAGCCCTGCGGCGGCGGCGATGACGGCGAGTGTTGCGAGGTGTTTGCGCATAGGATGCACTCCTGATTCACTGGCCTAGCACAGGCCCGATGAATTGGCGATGAGCAGTGGTCAGGTGCTGGTCTCACCCTGTTCCGCCCACGGTGATGCCCTCGATCAGCAGCGTCGGCTGGCCCACGCCGGCGGGCACGCTCTGCCCGCCCTTGCCGCACACGCCGATGCCCTGGTCGAGAGCCATGTCGTTGCCGATACCCCGCACTTTCGTCAGCACGGTCGGCCCGTCGCCGATCAGCGTCGCCCCCTTGATCGGGGCGACCACCTTGCCGTTCTCGACCTTGTAGGCCTCGGTGCAGGCGAAGACGAACTTGCCACTGGTGATGTCCACCTGCCCGCCGCCGAAGCTGGTGGCGTAGATGCCGTCCTTGACGCGGGCCATCAGCTCGGCGGGATCGTCGTCCCCCCCGCGCATGAAGGTGTTGGTCATCCGCGGCATCGGCGCGTGTTCGTAGCTTTCGCGGCGGCCGTTGCCGGTCGGCTCCACCCCCATCAGCCGCGCGTTGAGGCGGTCCTGCATATAGCCCTTCAGGATACCGTCCTCGATCAGCACGGTCTCGCGCGTGGGCGTCCCCTCGTCGTCGATGGTGATCGAGCCGCGGCGGCTGGCGATGCTGCCATCGTCCACCACCGTCACGCCCGGCGCGGCGACGCGTTCGCCGATGCGGCCGGCAAAGGCGCTGGTGCCCTTGCGGTTGAAGTCGCCCTCCAGCCCGTGCCCCACCGCCTCGTGCAGCAGGATGCCGGGCCAGCCGGGCCCGAGCAGCACGGTGCATTCGCCCGCCGGTGCCGACACGCTCTCGAGATTGACGAGCGCCTGGCGCACCGCCTCGTCCACGGCGTGCATCCAGCGCCCCTCGTCGAACAGGTCGTCGTAGAGATAGCGCCCGCCGAAGCCATAGCTGCCCGTCTCGCGCCGCCCGTTCATCTCGGCGACGATACTGACGTTGAGGCGCACCAGCGGGCGGATGTCGCGCGCGGTGAAGCCGTCGGGACGGATGATGTCGATCACGCTCCAGTTGGCGAGCAGGCTGGCCGAGACCTGCACGACGCGCGGGTCCCTGGCGCGTGCGACCGCGTCGATCTTCTCGAGCAGCGCGACCTTCTCGGCGAAGGGCACGAGGTCGAGCGGGCTTTCCTCGGTGTAGAGATGGCGGTTGGTGCGCGGCGGCGTGGGCGCCTTCGCGCCGCTGGCCGGGTCGAGCAGGCGCAGCGTCTCTCCCGCGCGCGCAATGGCGGCGGCGCTGATGTCGTTGGCATGGGCAAAGCCCGTCGCCTCGCCGGAAACGCCGCGCAGGCCGAAACCCGAATCGCGGCTGTAGTCCGCCGTCTTCAGCCGCCCGTCGTCGAAGCCGAAGCTCTCGCTGGCGATGAACTGGAGATAGAGCTCGCCGTCGTCGCAATTAGCGAGCAGGCGGGCGGTCAGCGCCTGCGCC
>JAJYQP010000008.1 GCA_021794525.1 Pseudomonadota bacterium
GTCGGAAATCGGAGAAGAGTCGGAGCCGGCCGGGGGTTAGGTTTTTTTTTGGTTTTCCGCACGCCTCCGGCGTGCGATTTCGTCGCTCATGCGGCCTAAAGGCCGCGTCGCTGCGGGCGGCCGATTGGCCTTGCGGGCTGCTGGTCGTAGCCCGTTTCACCGTGACCATCGAGGACGAGAAGTCGTCCGTCGGCGAACAGCCGACCGCAAGCGCGAACGCGTGCCCGCAGCGACGCGACCGCAGGTCGTGAGAGCGAGGACATCGCGCGCCCGGATGGGCGTGCGCAAAACCAAATCAACCCGAAGGGATAGTCGCTTGCGCCGCACCGCCCGCACCGGCGGGGGCGGCGAGGATGTCGCGGGTCACCGTACCCTTGGCGACGGTGTTGGTCCCGGCATCGCCCACGGCCGAGCGGATGCCCGGATCGGCGCGGCCGGCGCGGTCGAGCGCGCTGGTTTCGACTGCGCTGCGGGGCGCGGGCCCACCGAACAGCGCCTCCATCGCCTGCTGTGAAGCGGTGCCTTCGACCGGACGCGGCGCGCCGGGGGCGGGGGGCACGAGGTTGAAATCGGGCGGAACCGCCAGCGGCGCCTGCCGCTGCACGGCGAATTCGTCGGGGCGGTTGCGCCCGAACAGCCCGCCATTGGCGCAGCCGCTGGTCAGGAGCACGGCCGCGCCGGCGAATGCGAGGGGGGCAAGCTTGGTCATCATGTCGTCTCCGCAGGGCCTTCGCCTGCCTGTTGCGCCGGCTTGTCGCGCACCAGCAGCGCGCGTGCAAGCATGATTGCGACGCCGACCGAGATAGCGGCATCGGCGAGGTTGAAGATCAGGAACGGGCGCCAGTCGCCGAAATGCAGGTCGGCATAATCGACCACGTAGCCTAGCTGCACCCGGTCGCGGATATTGCCGAGTGCGCCGCCCAGGATCAGCGCCAGCGGGATCAGTTCGCCCAGCCGGGTCTCGCGCATCATCCAGACGGTGACGACGATCGCGATCAGCCCGGTCAGCGCGACCAGCCCCCAGCGCTCCACCTCGCTGCCCGCCGTCAGCATCCCGAGCGAGACGCCGAAGTTCTGCGTGAAGCGCAGGTCGAAGAACGACACGATCTCGATGTGCTCGCCCACGGTGTTGAGGCCGAGCGGGCCGGTGACCCACCACTTCACCAGCTGGTCGAGGCCGAATAGGCCGAAGGCTATGGCAGCGCCGATTGCGCGCAGGCGGGCGAGCGGGCTCATGCCCCGGCCCCCTCGACCGCGTCCATCCGCGCGACGACGTCCTCGCAGCGCCTGCACAGCGCGCCATCCTCCGCCACTTCGGGGAGCAGGCGCCAGCAGCGGCCGCATTTGTGGTCGGAGGTCGGGGTGACGGTCACGGTTCCTGGCACCCCGGCGCTATCGCCGCGCGCCACTGACGCGGTGATGAACAGTTCGGCGAGGTCCGCGTCGCTGAACCCTTCCGGCACCTCGGCGGCAGGGACGGCCACGCTGGCTTCCAGGCTGGAGCGGATGGTCTTCTCGCGGCGGAGCGGCTCGATGGCCTCGGTGACGGTCTCGCGCAGTGCCTTCAGCCGGTCGAAGCGCGACGCCAGCGCGGGGTCCGACCAGTCGGGCAGCGGGTGCCATTCGGTGAGGTGAACGCTGCCCCGGTCGGGGAACCGCGTGGTCCAGACCTCCTCGGCGGTGAACACCAGCACCGGCGCGGCATAGCGGATCAGCGCCTGGAACAGCGTGTCGAGCACCGTGCGATAGGCGCGCCGGTTCGGATCGTCCGGCCCGTCGCAATAGAGGCGGTCCTTGCGGATATCGAAGTAGAACGCGCTCAGATCGTCGTTACAGAAGTCGATCAGTGCCCTTGTATAGGCGTTGTAGTCGAAGGTTTCGACCGCTCCGCGCAGGTGATGGTCCAGATGCCACAGCCGGTGCAGCATGTAACGCTCCAGCTCGGGCATTTGGTCGTCCGCGATATGCTCGCTCTCCCACTCGAACCCGTCGAGCGCGCCGAGCAGATAGCGGAAAGTATTGCGTAATTTCCGATACTGGTCGGCGACGCCCTTGAGGATTTCCTCGCCGATGCGGTGGTCCTCGGTGAAATCGACGGACAGCGCCCACAGCCGGATGATGTCCGCGCCGTAGGTTTCCATGACCTTGACCGGGTCGACCGTGTTGCCGAGCGACTTCGACATCTTCATGCCCTTGGCATCCATCGTGAAGCCGTGGGTCAGGATGCGGTCGTAAGGCGCGCGGCCGCGGGTGGCGCACGATTCGAGCAGGCTCGACTGGAACCAGCCGCGATGCTGGTCGGAGCCTTCCACATAGATGTCGGCGGGCCAGGTGAGATCGGGCCAGCGCCCGCTTTCGAGGACGTAGGCGTGGCTGGTGCCCGAATCGAACCACACGTCGAGAATGTCGGCGACCGGCTCCCACTCGTCGGGCGAATAGGCATCGCCGAGGAAGCGGTGCGCGGTCTCGGGCGTCCAGGCGTCGATCCCCTCGGCACGGACGGCT
>JAJYQP010000048.1 GCA_021794525.1 Pseudomonadota bacterium
TGCGCCGATCGTTGTCTATTTCGTCATCACGCTGATTGCGGGGCAGGACAACGGCTTCGCGGCGCTTGGCGCACTTCTTCTCGGCGTGATCGTGGGCGGGCTGTTCGTGGCGCTGTCGATGACCGCCGGCGGCGGCGCCTGGGACAATGCGAAGAAGTACATCGAGGACGGCAACCACGGCGGCAAGGGCAGCGAGGCCCACAAGGCAGCGGTCACCGGCGACACGGTGGGCGATCCCTACAAGGACACTGCCGGCCCGGCAGTGAACCCGATGATCAAGATCACCAACATCGTCGCGCTGCTCCTGCTCGCGGCGCTGGCGCATGGCGCGATGTGAACTGACGTTCCGTCACGTTCTTCGTTCGTATCGAGCGGAGGACGAAGTCCGTAGTCGAGATATGCTGGCATGGCGTCAGCGTGTCTCGACTGCGCTCGACACCGACGGGTGTTGCGGTAAGGGCCTCTGCCGATGAGCGAAACCCCCACGCCCGCCGAAATTATCGCCGGCCTCGTCCGGCTGCTTACGGTCGTTCGCACCGGAGCCGACAGCTTCAGCGGCTCGCCCCAGCCCGGCGGCGTCGGCCGGGTATTCGGCGGGCAGGTGATCGCACAGGCAATCCAGGCCGCGCAGGCGACCGCGCCCGAGGGAATGGCAGCGCATTCGCTCCATGCCTATTTCCTGCGCGGCGGGACCGAGGGCCTCGATACCGTCTATGCCATCACCCGCGACCTCGACGGGCGGAGCTTTGCCAATCGCCGCGTCGTCGCCTCGCAGGACGGGGAGCCGATCCTCACGATGGCCGCGAGCTTCCAGCGCGCCGAGGACGGGCTGGAGCATAGCGACGCGACAATGCCGGACGTGCCCCCCGCCGCCGACCTCAAGCCCGACAGCGAGCACCGCCGAGAACTGATTGCCAGGTTCGGCGACCGCATGACCGATGCGCAGCGCGCGCTCTTCCTGCGCCCGCGCCCGATCGAAATGCGCAGCGTGGGGCCGCTCCATTGGATGAACCGCGAGCCATCGCCGCCATGCGCGATGAACTGGTTCCGAACCATAGCTCCCCTGCCCGACGATCCCGCGCTGCACCGGGCCGTGATCGCCTATGCCAGCGACTACACCCTGCTCGGAACATCCGCCCTGCCGCATGGGCTAAGCTGGTTTCGCGGTGAGCTGACGGGTGCCAGCCTCGATCACGCGATCTGGTTCCATCGCGAGGCGCGGGCCGACGAATGGCTGCTCTACGCCACCGACAGCCCGTGGAGCGGCGGCGGGCGCGGCTTCAACCGGGGCCGTATTTTCGACCGGGCGGGCAATCTAGTTGCAAGCGTGGCGCAGGAGGGGATGCTGCGTCGTCGCGGCGCAGATCAATCGAAGACAGATTAGGGGAAGCCAAGCCGGCATTTTGGCGCTATGGGCCGCGCCGTCGCACCTCCCGCCGCGCCAGACCCGTCCCGCGCCGCGAACGACCGACTTCGACATTCCTGCCCCAAAGCGGTCGTGAACGCCGCCAACCGTCTGCGATTGCCCGATGCCTTTCGAGTTCCTCCCGCCCGTGATCGCCGAGCCGCTGGCCGAGCGCGGCTATACCGATCTGACCCCCGTCCAGTCCGCCGTGATTGCGCCCGAGGCGCAGGGACGCGACCTCATCGTCTCGGCGCAGACCGGCTCGGGCAAGACTGTCGCCTTCGGTCTCGCGCTGTCCGAGGCGTTGCTGGCCGAAACCGGCAATGTTCCGCTGGTGGAGCGCCCGCTCGCCCTGATCGTCGCGCCAACGCGTGAGCTGGCGCTGCAGGTCAGCCGCGAGCTGCAGTGGCTTTATGCCAAGGTGGGCCTGCGTATCGCGACCTGCGTCGGCGGCATGGACGCGAGCAAGGAACGCCGCAATCTGCGCGGCGGGCCTGCGATCGTGGTGGGCACACCAGGCCGCCTGCGCGATCACCTTGAACGCGGCGCTCTCGACCTCTCGGGCCTCATCGGCGTGGTGCTCGACGAGGCGGACGAGATGCTCGACATGGGCTTCCGCGAGGATCTCGAGGAAATACTCGACGCGACGCCCGGCACGCGCCGTACGCTGATGTTCTCCGCCACCATGCCGCGCCCGATCGTGGCGCTGGCGGAACGCTACCAGACCGATGCGCTTCGCCTTGCGCTCGCCGGGCAGGACCGCGGGCATGGCGACATTTCCTACCGTGCGATCGCGGTCGGCCCGTCGGAAATCGAAAACGCGGTGGTCAACCTGCTGCGCTTTCACGAGGCGAAGACGGCGATCCTTTTCTGCGCCACGCGAGATAACGTCCGCCACCTCCACGCCACCTTGCAGGAGCGTGGGTTCGCGGTCGTCGCGCTGTCGGGCGAGCATTCGCAGAGCGAGCGCAATCACGCACTCCAGGCGCTGCGCGATCGCCGCGCGCGGGTCTGCGTCGCGACCGACGTCGCGGCGCGCGGCATCGACTTGCCGACACTCAGCCTCGTCGTCCACGTCGAGATCCCGCGCGATGCCGAGACGCTCCAGCATCGCTCGGGCCGTACCGGTCGCGCGGGCAAGAAGGGCATCGCTGCGCTGATCGTGCCCTACAATCGCCGCCGCCGCGTCGAGACCATGCTGCGCGGTGCGCGGATCGAGGCGGAGTGGATGGAAGCGCCCACGCCCGAGATGATCCGCGCGAAGGACCGCGTGCGGCTGATGGAGCGCCTGACCGCCCCGCAGGAGTTCGAGGACGAGGACCGCGCGCTCGCGACCGAGCTAATGGGGCGGATGAGCGCCGAGGATATCGCTGCCGCACTCGTTCGCGGCCATCGCTCGGCCATGCCGCAGCCCGAGGAGCTGATGTCGCAGACGCCCGAGGGGCGCGAGGCTGCCAGGGCGCAGCGCCACCGCCCCGGTTTCGAGGACACGGTGTGGTTCCGCGCCGCCGTCGGCCGCCGCCACAACGCCGAGCCGCGCTGGCTACTGCCGCTGATCTGCCGCCGGGGCCATGTCACCCGCAACGAGATCGGCGCGATCAAGGTCGGCCAGACCGAAACCCACTTCCAGATCCCGCGCCAGCTCGCCGACCGCTTCGCCGACGCACTGCGCCGCACCGCGCGCGAGGAGAACGAGAACGACTTCATCCTCATCGAACCCGCCCCCGAAGGCCCACGCGAGGCGGCGCGCGCCAATCGTCGCGAGCATCGGCCCGAGCGGGTCCAGGCCCGCCCCAACGAGGGTGGCGGCAAGCCTTACAAGGGCCCGCGCAAGTTCGGCGGCAAGCCCGCCGGCGGGCGCGGCAATTTCAAGGGCAAGCCGCGCGGCTGACCGGAACTAACCCCCCGCGTGGTAGAAATCGTAGATCTGCTGCGCCACCGCTTCGCTCACGCCGGGGGCGCGTTTCAAATCGTCGAGCCCGGCCGCGCGAACCTTTCCGGCGGTGCCGAAATGCAGCAGAAGCGCGCGCTTTCTGGCCGGCCCGATACCGGGGATTTCGTCCAGCGGGCTCGCAGTGATGGCGCGGCTGCGTTTGGCGCGGTGGGCACCGATGGCGTAGCGGTGCACCTCGTCGCGCCAGCGCTGGAGCTGAAACAGCACGGGTGAATTGACCGGCAGCGTCTTCTCGCGCCCGTCGGCAAAGTGGAACACCTCGCGCCCTTCCCGCCCGTGATGCGGGCCCTTGGCGATGGCGACGATCGGCACGTCCTCGATCCCCATTTCCTCCAGCGTGTCGCGCACCGACGACATCTGGCCCTTGCCACCGTCGATCAGCAGCAGGTCGGGCCAGACCGTCTCGTGGCTGTTCCTGCGCGCATCGCCGCCATCCGGGTTCTCCGCAAGGTTGCGGAAGCGTCGACGCATCACCTCGCGCATCATGCCGAAATCGTCGTTGGTCTGCGCAGTCCTGATGTTGAATTTGCGATACTGGCCCTTCTCGAAGCCATCCGGACTGGCGACGACCATCGCGCCCAGGGCCTTGTCGCCCTGGATGTGGCTGTTGTCGTAGATTTCGACGCGCTGAGGCACTTCGGGCAGCTCGAGGAAATCCGCGATCTGCTGCATCGTTTTCGCCTTGGTGCCGCTTTCGGCCAGACGCCGGTCGAGCGCCTCGACCGCATTTCTCAGTGCCTGCTCCATCAGCTTGCGCCGCGTGCCTCGCTGCGGGACGCTGATTCCGACGGCGTGCCCGGCCGTCGTGCAGAGCGCCTGCTCGACCAGCTCCTGCTCGGGAATCTCACGATCCACGAGGATGGTGCGCGGCGGCGGTACCTCCTCGTAGAACTGAAGCAGCACGTCGGAGAGAATCTCCCCCTCCTCCAGCTCAGCGGTCTGACTGGGGTAGAACGTGCGGTGGCCCCAGTTCTGCCCGCCGCGGATGAAGAAGGCCTGCACTCCCACCTGCCCGCCCTTGGCGGCGAGCGCGAAGATATCGGCATCGCCCACCCCGCTGGCGTTGATCGCCTGCGACCCTTGAATGAAGGTCGCCGCGCGCAGCCGGTCGCGTAGGATTGCGGCGGTCTCGAAATCGAGATCCTCGGCCGCCTTGGCCATCTGCTTCTCGATCTTGGCCTGCACTGCGCTCGACTTGCCCGAGAGGAAATCCTTGGCCTCGGCGACCAGCTCGTCATAGCCTGCCTCGTCGATCCGGCCCACGCAGGGCGCGGAGCAGCGCTTGATCTGGAAGAGCAGGCAGGGCCGGTCGCGGCGGCTGAAGAAGCTGTCGGTGCAGCTCCTGAGCAGGAACAGCTTCTGTAGCGCGTTTATCGTGGTGTTCACGCTGCCCGCGCTGGCGAAGGGGCCATAGTAGTTGCCCTTCGCCTTCCTCGCCCCGCGATGCTTCTGGATGCGCGGAAAGGCATGATCGGCGCGCAGCAGGATGAAGGGAAAGCTCTTGTCGTCGCGCAGCAGCACGTTGAACGGCGGACGGTAGCGCTTGATGAGCTGCGCCTCGAGAAGCAGCGCCTCGGCCTCGGAATTGGTAGTGACGATCTCCATCCGCCGCGTCTGGCTGACCATGCGCCTGAGGCGGTTGGAAAGCGCCTTGACCTGGGTGTAATTCGCTACCCTCGCCTTCAGGCTGCGCGCCTTGCCGACATATAGCACGTCGCCACGCGCATCGAGCATCCGGTAGACCCCGGGCTTGGGCTTCAGTGTCTTCACCGTCTCGCGGATCGCCGTGACGCCCGCGTCAAGATCGGGGGTGGCGCTGGCGACCGTGTAAGCGGCGCGCTCCTCGTTGAAGCGCTCCTTGCCGCGCGGGTCGCTCGGTCTGCCGGCAGGGGTCTTGGCCATGCCCGTCAGCTAGGGTCGGTGAGGCCAAAAGGAAAGGCGACGCAGGCGCTTTGTCCGCCTAAGCGCGCGTGATGGATTACGATGCGATCATCCTGGGCGGCGGGGCGGCGGGGCTGATGTGCGCCGCGCGCGCAGGCCAGCGCGGGAGGCGCGTGCTGGTGCTGGAGAAAGCCGCCGAGGTGGGCCGCAAGATCCTGATCTCCGGCGGCGGGCGGTGCAATTTCACCAATATCGGCACGGGTCCGGCCAATTACCTGTCCGCCAACCCGCATTTTGCGAAATCGGCCCTCGCACGCTACACACCGCGCGATTTCCTCGACCTGGTCGAGACCCACGGGATCGCCTGGCACGAAAAGACGCTCGGCCAGCTGTTCTGCGACGGCTCGGCGAAGCAGATCGTCGCGATGCTGCTGGCGGAATGCGCGAGAGGCGGCGTGGAGGTCCGTTGCGGCGTCGATGTCGCCGAGGTCGGCCATGCCGACGGGCGCTTCACCATCGGAGCGGACAGCGCTCCCGCTCTGGTGATCGCCACCGGCGGCCCCTCCATCCCCAGGATGGGCGCGACGGGGTTCGCTTACGATCTCGCGCGGCGGTTCGGTCTTAAGGTTGTCGAACCAAGGCCTGCCCTCGTGCCGCTGACCCTCGGTGGCGAGGACGTGCTGTTCCGTGATCTCTCCGGCGTCTCGGCCGAGGTCGTGGCCAGCGCCAACACGGCTGCCTTTCGCGAGGCGGCGCTTTTCACCCACCGCGGGCTTTCCGGCCCCGCCATCTTGCAGATCAGCAGCTACTGGCGGCCGGGCGACGAGATCGCGGTGAATTTCCTGCCCGACCGAAGCGAAAGCTGGCTGCTGGAGGCCAAACGCGCCCAGCCTCGGGCATCGCTGCGCGCGCTGTTGCGTGAGGCCTTGCCAGAGCGGCTGGCGACGACGCTGGCCGAGCGGCTCGATTGTCCCGGAGACCTCGCCAACGTGCCCGACAAGACGCTGCGCGCTGCCGGGATCCGTCTCGCCGCGTGGCGCTTCCGCCCCAATGGCTCCGAAGGCTTCGCCAAGGCCGAGGTCACGGCAGGCGGGATTTCCACCGCCGAGCTCTCTTCGCAAACGATGGAGGCCAAGCGCGTGTCCGACCTCTATGCCATCGGTGAGGCCGTTGATGTGACCGGCTGGCTCGGCGGCTACAACTTCCAGTGGGCATGGGCGAGCGGGGTGGCAGCCGGGAACGCGCTTTAGGTTCGCCATTGCCGCGGATCCGGGTTGTGTTACTCTCTCCCTTCGCACCCGCAAAAGCGGGGCACGCAGGGGAGACCGCGCTCAGGCAGCGATGCGGTCGCGCAAAGAGGAACACATGCGCCCGCTCCAGGGGATGACGCCAGTTTCGTCGCGCTGGAGACGCGCATATCGCCGCTCCTCTCCATGCCGCCCAAGCGATGGGCACGGTGTGCTGGTGCTCCCCGGCTTCATGGCCGGGGATGTGTCCACCACCCCGCTGCGCAGCCTGCTGCGCGATCTCGGCTATGATGCGGTCGGCTGGAACCTCGACCGTAACGTCCGTGTGGACGAAGCGCGGGTCTCGGCGATGATGGCCTGCGTAGCCAAGCTCTTCGAGCGCACCGGCAGGTGTCGATCGTCGGCTGGAGCCTCGGCGGGGTGTTCGCACGCGAACTCGCCAAGCCGACCGGGCTGGCCGCGCTGTTCTTCCTGCGTGCGAATTGCACTGACCAAGCAGCGGGGTGGCAGACGTCCCGCCATCAGAACAGCTTGCGAAACTCGATCTCGATGAAACGACCTACCGGGTCGATCAGGAAGGGCTGGTAGCGCAGCGGCACATCGCCGTTTGCATCGGTCACGCGCTGGTGGGTGCCGAAGATGTTGTTGATTCGCAAAGACATCCGTGCCTGCTTCAGGAAGCCCGGATCCTCGCCCACCAGCCATCTCTGCTGGTCGAGCGCGATGAACGTGCGCAGGTTGAAAGTCGCCAGGCTGCCGAACCTCAGGTCGGCGGAGCCGGGAAGCCCCGTCCCGCGCACCGTGGTGGGGCCGGAGTACGTTCCGGATAGACGAAAGCCTAGCCCGCGATAGAACGCCCCGCCTTCCAGTTCGAACTGGTGGCGGGCAACGCCGCCCCCGTTTCCGGTCGCATCGCCATTGAGCAGATCGAGGAAGGGGCCACCGGGGGCGATCAGGACGGTGTTCGCGAAATTGACCGTGTGAAACGCCGAGAGGTTCCAGCGTCCGCGGCCGTCGCCGCCGCGCCCAAATCCACCGCCGCCACCTTGGCGACCAGCACCGCCGGACGTCGATGCACCATCTCCGGAGGAGGGCGATCCGTCGCCCTGCCCGCCGCCGCGCGGTTGGCCCGTCGGCAAGGCGCAAATGCGGGTCTGGAATTCCTTAAGCCGCTCGGGCGCGATCGTGCCGTCCGGGCTCTTGAGACGGTTGCGGATCTCTTCGGGGATCGCCGCCGGATCGAGCTCCTTCGACGGATTGGCACACAGCGCCTCCCGCATGGCGGCAAACCGCGCCGAGTCGAACCGCCGCGCCGCATCGCCCGAGCAGAAGCGTTCGCGCATCAGTGCGATCCGCGCTGGGTCGATCTGCCCGCCTTCGCCTTTCAGCCGCGCCTGCAGCTGCGGCGGCAGGGCGGACAGATCGGGCACGGTTCCCGCCGGGGTCGCACAGAATTTCGCGCGCAATTCGGCGAAGCGCTGCGGGTCGAAACCGCCGGGGCCAGCGGATCCGGGAGCTGAGGCCTGAGGGGCCGGAGCGCCTCCCGCCGACGGCGAAGAGGCGGCTTGCGCTCTTCCCATCATCGCACCGAAGCCGCCACCTCTTGCGCCTTGGGGAAGTGGCTTGCCGATCCGGCCCGACAGGTTGATGCCATAGCGCAGCCGATCGGCGCGAGTCTCGGCAAAGGTGACCGGGCGCGTATCGAGCGCGGTCAGGCGTCCGCTTGCATCGCGCGTGACTCGCCCCGGGAACGCCGCCTCGACCTGCGGGGTCAACAGTGGGAACGCACTGGTCACGTCGCGCGAGCGATTGCGATAATATTCGACAAGGATAGAGGCACTATCGAGCAGGCCGAGTTCGTAATTGGCCGACAGCTTGAGGTCGCGTTGCCGCTCTGCTCGCAGGTTGGGATTGCCGCCCGTGGTCTGCGTCACCAGCACCGTTTCACCGGTACGGAAGTCGAAGACAGGTACGTTGAACGCCTGGATCGTCGGCCCGCCGAGCTGGAGTAGTCCCGGCCCCGCTTCGCGGACGGTGTAGGTCGCCTGCAGCGTCAGCGGACGCGCGGGCTTCCAGATCACGCCGGAGGTCACGTTGCCGAGCTTGCCGAAGTCCGACAGTCGCTCGATCCCGCCGCCAAGCGTAAAGGTTAGATCGCCAAGACCCGCGAGCACATCGTCACGCCGACTGGCGATGGGAAGCGTGATGTTCGCGCCCGCCGACAGGTTGCCGCGAGTGAGCTCGGAGCTCCCGAACGGGCCGCGCGTGTCGAAGCTGTCGATCCGGTCCCAGTCGTATCCCGCCGTCAGCGTGACGCCCAGGCCGCCAGCGGGAAGATCGAATGGCGTGCCGATCAGGGTCGACTTGAACCCCGCCGACCAGACCTTGCTGCGTGCAATGTCGGTCACGACCGGCCCTGGCGCACTCCGTCGGCCGTCGATCAGCGTCTCGGTGTCGGTCAGGCCGCCATCGAACGTCGTCTGAAACTGGTAACCGCCCGCGAAGCGCTTGGAATAGCCGACGCCGAGCGAAAGGGCATCGGTGTTGACCTGCCGCGCGATCGGATCGGTATCGATGACGCGCACTATCGGGTTACCCGCACCATCGATCGAACGCGCGAGATCGAGCCCGGCAAGCGACTGCGACGTCGAATGGATCCACTGGCTGTTGAGGGTGAACTGCCCGTCGGAGCCGTCGGCACCCAAGCCCTTGGTGTTGGTGACATTCGCCTCGAACTGCTCGCTCCGCGCCACGAGGGTGCGATAGTCCGCCGGGTCCGGATCGGTCGCCACCGTAGGCACATTCTCCGACGTCTGGACGATCCCGCGTTCCGCCTCGGTCAGCGCGCTGTTGCGCTGGTAGGCTGCGGTCGCATTGAGGCGATTGGTTCCGTCGATTTTCAGCAGGCCAAGCTCGGCCTCGCCCGCGCCATAGCCGCCGCGGGTCGGGCCACCATATTCCACCTCGGCCTCGCGGCTGGCAAAATTGTCCTGGAGGATGAAGTTGATGACCCGCTGGTCGGCCTGAAAGCCAAACTTCAGGGCCACTTCCTCGGGAAGCACCTCGACCTTCTTGATCGATTCCGGCGGGTAGCGCCCGATCTCGCGGAAGCTGGTCACGCGCTGGCCGTTTACGAGAATGACTGGCCGCCCACCGCGCCCGCGGCCGGAGCCGACCTGCGGTGCGAGCTGAGCGACGAGGTCGGCTATCGAGGTCGCGCCATAGGCCTGGACCTGCTGCTGATCGAGCTCGAGCACGGCGGCGCTGGCGGTCTGGACCTGACCTCGCACCCGGTCGGCGGTTACTACGATGGCATCGACATCCGCGTCGGTCGGCGGTTGGGCCGGCGGAGTGGCGCCCGAAGGCGCGGGCACAGCCTGCGCGCGCTCCTCGGCCGCAAGGCTCGGTGTTCCCGCGACGAGGGCGAGCAGCGAAACGGCAGCGAGTGGACGCAAGTTGTCGAAAACCTTCCTTAACCCGCCCCACGACGGCTTTCCTGCGGAAATTGCAGCCGCGCCACAAGGTTCCCCGACGTAACATTTTGTCGCCGGGTCCTTTCGTCCAATGGCGTGCTTTGAACACACCGCCCGCCGGGCTTCCCTTTTCGCGCGCCCGCCGCTATGGCGCGCCGCCGTCCGGCAAAACGCACACGAACCCGAAGGATCTTATGGCCAAGGAAGGTTTTCTCGAGATGAAGGGCAGGGTCGTCGAACTCCTGCCGAACGCGCATTTCCGCGTCGAACTCGAGAACGGTCACGAGGTGCTCGGCCACACTGCGGGCAAGATGCGCAAGAACCGCATCCGCGTGCTGGTGGGTGACGAGGTCTTGTGCGAACTGACGCCGTACGACCTGACCAAGGCGCGTATCACCTATCGCTTCATGCCCGGTCGCGGTGGCCCCGGCCCGCAATAAGGACGGCGTGCCGCCCGGCGGCGCTCCGCATCTCACTCTCGCTTCCGCAAGCCCGCGTCGTCGCGAACTGCTCGCGCGGCTGGGCGTGACGCCCGATGCCATCGCCGCCGCCAATATCGATGAAACCCCGCACAAGGGTGAGCTTCCGCGCGCCTATGCGCTGCGGATGGCGCGGGAAAAGGCGCTGGCGGTCGCGGCTGACGGGTTCGTACTCGCAGGCGACACCGTCGTCGCGGTGGGTCGTCGCATCTTGCCAAAGGCTGAGGACGAGGCGACGGCGCGGCACTGCCTGGAACTGCTCTCCGGCCGCCGTCACATAGTGATCTCCGCCATAGCGCTGCGCGCGCCCGACGGCTCCTTGCGGGAGCGGCTCGAGGAGACGGTCGTGCGTTTCAAACGCTTCTCGGACGATGAGATCGCCGCCTATCTTGCGGGAGGAGAATGGCACGGCAAGGCGGGCGGCTATGCCATCCAGGGCAGCGCTGAGGGGCTGGTGCAATGGATACGGGGCAGCCACTCTGGCGTGATGGGCCTTCCGCTCTACGATACCCGCGCGCTCCTGCTGGCGGCAGGATTTCGCCTTGGATGAGTGGCTGGTCGAAGAGGGCATCGCCGAGCATCGCGCGGTGACCGTAAACACCGGGCGGATCGCCGCCGCCCGCGTCGAATGGATAGGACCGGTCGCCGCCGGTTGGGTGGTCGAGGCCCGGCTCGCCTCCCGCCCGACCGGCAGCTCGCGCGGCACTGCGATTACTGCGACTGGGGAGGAAGTCGTCGTCGATCGCCTGCCGCGCGATGCGAGCGAGGGCAAAGTCATCCGGCTCATGATCGTCCGCGCCGCCATCGCGGGGCCCGGGCGCCTAAAGCGCGCGCAGGGCCGGCCCACCGAGGCAGCTCTGGCGGAACCCACCTTGGCCGACCGGCTGCGCGCGACGGGAGCGGCAGTCCGCGTGGTCCGGCGCTTAGACGGACACGAGTGGGACGAGCTGATCGACGAGGCTCTCGCGGCCGAAACCGAATTTCCCGGCGGCAAGCTGCTGTTCGCGCCAACCGCCGCGATGACGACGATCGACATCGATGGCGATCTCGGACCCGAGGCACTGGCCAAGGCTGCCGTTCAGGCCATCGCAGCTGCCCTGCCCCGGTTCGACCTTGCCGGCTCGATCGCGATCGATTTTCCAACTCTCCCGACGAAAGCGGCGAGGCGCCGGGTGGACGACGCGCTGGAATTCGCGCTTGCGGCATGGCCTCACGAGCGCACCGCCATGAATGGCTTCGGCCTCGTCCAGATAGTGGCACGGCTCGAGCGACCGTCGCTCCTCCATCTTGCAAGCTGGCAGCGCGCAGGGCTCGTCTGGCGGCGCCTGCTGCGGCGGGCCGAGGCACTGGAGGGCACGGGCTCGATCGAACTTGCGATCAACCCTCGCCTCGAGACCGCTATTGATCAGGCGCACACCAATGAGCTGGAACGGCGCACCGGAAAACGCGTTGAGGTCAGCACCGTCGCCACACTTGCGCTAGATGCGCCCCATGCCCAGTTGATCAACGATGACTGAAGCCCCCCGCCCCTGCCCGATCTGCGGCAATTCGCGCTCCACGGCCCACACCCCGTTCTGCTCCCAACGCTGCCGGGACCGCGATCTCGCACGCTGGTTCACCGACAGCTACGCGGTAGCCGGACGGCCCGCGATGCCGGAAGAAGTCGAGCGGGAACTGGCGCGGAGCGGAGGCGGCTGAGAGTCCCGGCTCACGCCGTGAGGTGCGCGACCAGCGCGCGGACCTTTTTCTGGCGCCATTGCGGGAGCGGGGCGACGAGCCAGTAGGCGCGCTTGCCCGGTTCCGGCCCTTCCAATGCTTCCAGCCTCCCATCGGCCAGCGCCTCGGCCACCAGAAGCTCGGGCAACATCGCACGGCCCAGCCCCGCCAGCGCACTGGACAGTGCCTGCCCGGCATTCGAGACGACCACCTGAGGCTCGGCGCCCTCGGGCAAGGCGAGACCCCAGCTGATCCATCGTTCGGGCGCGCCTGGCGCGGCCACCGTCACCCGGCTCGCCGGCGCCAGCTCGACCCCTTCGAGATCGCCCGGCCCGTCCACGAGTCGGATCGCGCAGTCGAGATTGGCCTCGGTGAAGTCGGAGTTCTCGTCCGCGACGAAGGTGAAATGGGCGTGCGGATTGTCGGCCGCGTATCTCGCAAGCCGCGGGGCAAGCCACTGCGCGTAGAATTCGCGCGGGACGGCAATGGTGAAGCGGTCGGACGCTTGCCCAGCCTGCATCGCCTGAACGCTCTCCTCGAACTTGAGGAATCCTTCGCGCAAGGGTTCGAGGCCGGCCGCACCTTCCTCGGTCAGTTCCAGCCCCTTGCTGGTGCGGCGGAACAGCACGGTGCCGAGATGATCCTCGAGCGCCCTGATCTGCTGGCCGACTGCGGCTGGGGTCACCGCCAGCTCGTCAGCGGCCCGCGTGAACGACAGGTGCCGGGCCGCGGCGTCATAGACGCGGAGGGCATTGAGAGGCAGGTGGGTGCGCTTCATCGGGAAGCGGGATTAGGCGACCGTGCTGCGGCGCACAAGAGCGCGCGAATAAGCATCGCGCCGCCGGATCAGTCGGCGGTGGCGGGGGCTGCCAGGGGGAAGAAGGGGATGCGCACCTCCAGCGGCTCGCCGTCCTCGCGCTCGAAGGTGTAGAACCCTTCCATCGACCCATGCGGCGTGTCGAGCGGGCATCCCGAGACATAATCGTGGCTGCGTCCCGGCGCGAGCACGGGTTGTTCGCCCACCACACCGTCGCCATCGACGATGGCCACCGAGCCCTGCCCGTCGGTAATCCGCCAGTGCCGGGTCAACAGTTGCACTCGCTCGCGCGAGTGGTTCTCGATCCGGATGTGATAGACCCAGAACCACTTCCCGGCATCGGGCTGCGATTGCTCGGGCAGGAAGCTCACCGCGACGCGTACGGCGATGCCGTGGGTAATGGCCGTATGCTGGAACAGCGCTTTCATCGTTGCCCCAAGGTAGCAATCCCGTGGCCAGTCGCAAGGCCGCGCAAAGGCCAGCGCGCGGGTTTTCCGCAAGCTGGCGCGCGCTGCACCGTCAATCGGCGGGGTTATGCTTCTTGAGGAATTCCTCGAGCCCGGACAGCCAGCGCGCCTCGTCGGCGGCTGTGTCGAAGCCGTGGCCCTGCTTCTCGAACACCATCTGCTCGAAGGTCACCCCTGCCTTTTCCGCTGCCGAGAGGAGCATCTTGTACTGGTTGAAGGGGACGTTGGTGTCGAGCTTCCCATGCGCCACCAGCAGCGGCCGTTTGAGGGTGCCGATGGTGCGGGTGGGCGCAACGGTGTCGAGATCGAAATCCTCGCCGGCGACGCGGGCGTTCCACTTCTTCGCGCCCTTCCGGCTGAAAAACTTGGCGTCGTAGCGGAGCATCTTCTTCCAGTCGGTGACGCCAGCGAAACTCGCCGCGCAGCGATAGCGTTCGGGGTTGCGGAGCACAGCCCACATCGCCGCATACCCGCCATAGCTCCCACCAATCACGCACACGCGGTTCCTGTCGCCGATGCCTTCCTTCACCGCCCAGTCCATTGCATCGTCGAGATCGTCCTGCATCGCGCGCCCGATCTGCCCATTGCCCTTCTCGCTGAACGCGTTCCCATAGCCGCCCGACCCACGGTAATTGGGCTGCAGCACCGCGTAGCCTCGGTTTGCGAGGAACTGCACCTCGTCGTTATATTGCAGCTTGTCGCGCACGCCATAGGGGCCGCCGTGAGGCATGATGATGAGCGGCAGGCCCTTTGCCGCGCGGCCGCGTGGCAGGGTAATGTAACCCGCAATCCGGGTGCCATCGCGCGCAGTGAAGCTCATCGGTCTCGGCTTCGCAAGGTCGCGTATCGGGAGCTTCGGACGCATTTCGGCGAACAGCGCAAGCTGCTTGGCGCCCGAGTCGTAGAGATAATAGGCTCCCGGATCGGCCTCTCCGCCCGAGTACACCATCATGCGCGACTTGTCCTCTGCGCTCGAGCCGATCCAGACTTCGTCGGATTTCAACGCCGCATCGAACTGCTTCTGGAGCGCCCCCATCTTCGGATCGAGCCAGACGCGGCGGTCGCGATCGTCGGTGAAATCGACCGCATAGGGATTGCCGTCCTTGTCCAGCCAGGCATCCGTCAGATCCCAGTTCGGGTTGCGATAGATCGTCCGGATCAATTCTCGCGTCGAAAGGTTGAACTGCGCGAATACCCGCCGTCCGGTGTCATCCTCATGCAACACCAGACCCTCGTCGGACCCGGCCACGATCCGTGTGACGTCCCAGAACTTGTCGTCTTCGTCGTCTTCGGAGATGCGTGCGATTTCGCGAAAACGGTCGCTGGCGGTCTTTCGGTAGGAAATCCTGAGCTTGTTGTTGACCCACCCGGTGCCCATCCGCACCACGCCGTCATCGTCCGCATACCATTCCCAGATACCGTCGACCGGTTTCTGGACCGTGGTTCCGCTGTCCTTCTGATCGAGCAGAGAGATGCGTGTGACACTGGGCCAATCGTAGATCGTCTTCTGGAATGAGAGCAGGATGCTCGCCCCGTCATCGGCGACATAAAGCAGGTCATCGCCTTCGGGGCCCATGTATTTTGGCCCGATGAACCATCGCTCACCGGTCGAGACCTTGAGAGCGACGAGCCTCGTGAGGCGGGTGTCCTCGCCCAAAATCGGCTTCACCTGCGCGGCCGAAATCAGGACGATGTCGGAGCCAGCCCAGCGGTGCCAGTTGTACTCGACATCCTCGCTCATCCGCGCGCCTGCGACCGACTTACCGGTGCGGCTGTCGAGGACGTTGACCGCGTTTACGCCGTCGCGTCTGATCTGGACGGCGACGTGGCGGCCGTCGGGGGACATCTTCGGCCCGTAGAAGGTTCGGCTCCGCGAAGGTTTCCGCAGGAATGACCTGTGGCTTTGCTTCGCTGGAGGCGGCGGGTCCGGAGGCCGCCCTGACATCGGCTGCACACGCACTGCTGGCGATGATACCAACCGCCGTGCCAAGCACGGCAAACGTCCGAAGCGAACGAGAAATGAGCATATGCGCGCCCCCCCCTGATTGCGAATCAGGAAGTAAATCGCCGAGCTATACTTGGCAATCGCGACTTCGTTACATCCCGGCCGCCGCGATCGCGCGATCGAGATCTTCGCGCAAGTCCTCTATGTCCTCCAGCCCGACATTGATCCGCAGCAGCCCCTCGGTGACGCCCATCTCCGCCCGCGTCTCCGCGGTCAGGCCGGCGTGCGTGGTGCTGGCCGGGTGGCACATCAGGCTTCGCGCGTCGCCGATATTGTTCGAGATATCGACGAGTTGGAGCGCATCAAGGATGGCGAAGGCGCGGTCCCGATCGCCCACGTCGAAGGCGAAGATCGGGCCACAAGCCTCCATCTGGCGCATCGCCAACTCGTGGCGCGGGTGGCTCGGGAGGCCGGGGTGCAGGACGCGGGGCACGCGGCCCTCGACGAAGCGGCCCAGCGCCAATGCGTTCTCGCTCTGGCGCCGCGCGCGCAGGTCGAGTGTCTCCAGCCCCTTGAGCACCACCCAAGCGTTGAACGGCGACAGCGTCGGCCCGGTGTTGCGCTGGAAGGGCAGCAGCACCTCGTCGATGAACTGGGAGCTGCCGCAGACCGCGCCGGCGAGGACGCGGCCCTGCCCGTCCATCAGCTTGGTTGCACTGTAGGCGACCACATCGGCACCAAACTCCATCGGCCGCTGGAGTGCGGGCGAGGCGAAGGCGTTGTCCACCACCGTCACGATGCCATGGGCCTTTGCCAGCGCGCAGACTTGGGCAATGTCGACGACGTCGAGCGTCGGGTTGGCAGGCGTTTCGAAGAAGAACACCTTGGTGTTCGGGCGGATTGCCGCTTCCCACGCCGCATCGTCGGCAGCGTCGATGGTGGTGCTTTCGATCCCGAAACGCGGGCAGAGGCTGTCGACGAGCCAACGGCAGCTGCCGAAAGCGGCGCGGCCAGCGACGACGTGATCGCCCGCGGAAAGCTGGCACAGCAGCGCCGCGGTCATCGCCGCCATGCCGCTCGCCTGCGCCCGGCAGGCCTCCGCCCCCTCGAGCAGCGCGATCCGCTCTTCCAGCATGGCGACTGTCGGGTTCTGGAGGCGGGAGTAGGTCATTCCCTCGGCCTCGCCCGCGAACCGCGCGGCGACCGTGGCCGCATCGTCGTATGTATAGCCGGAGGTGAGGAACAGCGCCTCGCTCGTCTCGCCGTGCTCCGACCGCCAGGTTCCCCCGCGCAAGGCTTGCGTAACCGGGCGCCAATTGCGGGTGACGGTGCGATCGGTGCCGGTGCGCTTCTTCATTGTGCCCGGCGTTTAGCAGCGCACGAGGGCGCCACAAGTCGCGATCGCAACGCTGGTCGAACTGCACATGCGAAACGGGCGGGAAGTCCCCTCCCCGCCCGTCCGTAATCAAACGATCACCGATCGATCACGGGCTCGACGGATTGTCGTCCGCGATGATGATGATGCCGGCGATCACCGCGGCGGCAGCCAGCAGGGCGATCAGCAGGCTTCCGCCCAGCTCCTGCTCACCGGTGACGGGCGCGGCGGCCCGCTCGGCAGCAGCAGCATTGGCAGCCGCCGGAGCAGCGACCATTGCCGCTGCAGCAGTAGCAAGTGCTACAATGCTTTTCTTCATGCGTCCCACTCCTTCTAATGACGTCACACAAACGACAGGACTTGGCGTATGGGTGGTGACCCTTGCAGTCAATCGCCGCACCCCGCCAAAGCCTGCCTTTTTCAGCGAAGCGCCTTTGGAGAACGACGAACGACTACAGTTGCCTCGCGTAGTGCGAGTTTCTAACCTGGAATAGCACGGAAGCGACAATCACGGCGCAAAAAGGGTTCACTTGCGATCCGCTTCGGAGATGCCTAGGCGCGGTCTTCGCATGCACACCTCCCACGCCACGCCGGTCGATCCCATGCGGTGGTGTGTCGCCTTCGCTGTCGCTTTCTGGGCGCTGATGCTGTGGCGGCTCACGATACCGTCGAAGTTCTATTTCGATGAGGTTCATTACCTCCCGGCGGCGCGAGAATACTGGGCGCTCGGCAAATATGTGAATCGCGAACATCCACTGCTAGGCAAGGAGATCATTGCTCTCGGGATGCAGATTTTCGGGGATCGGCCGCTCGGGTGGCGGTTCTTCCCCTGCCTGGCCGGGGCGGTGACCCTGTTTGCGGCGATGCGCGCGCTGTGGTTCGCATCGCTCAGCAGGTTCGCGACCCTCGCCTATGGTGTACTTCTGGCGAGCGGGTTCTACCTGTTCGTGAACGCCCGGATCGCGATGCTGGACATCTTCATGGTCTGCTTCGTAACGGTCTCCTACTGGCAGCTCGCGGCGGCTGTGCGGGAGCCGGAGAATGGCCGCATTCGCCTGATCGCCGCGGGGATCGCGCTTGGGCTGGCGATGGCCTCCAAGTGGAACGCAGCCCCGCTCGCGGTACTGCCCGGCCTCGTCTTCCTGGCTGCGAGGGCGCGCGCGGGACGGCGTCGCCTGCTGCTGTCGCGCCGTGGTGCCCCGGTCCCGGGCATCACTCTGCTGGAAGCGGCGGTATGGCTCGGCGCACTGCCGCTGGCGGTCTACACGCTCACCTACATCCCGGCATGGTTCTTCGCCGACGGCGGGATCGGCACCAAGGGCGGTCCGGCGAACTTCATTGCACTGCACATGGAAGCTGTCCGGCTCCAGGAAAGCGTGGTCAAGAAGCACCCCTATATGAGCCACTGGACGCAGTGGGTCACCAACATCCGCTCGATCTGGTATCTCTACGAGCCGGTCGACGGCGCGCAGCGTGGCATCGTGCTGATCGGCAATCCGCTGACCACGCTGCTGGGCCTCCCCGCCCTGCTCTGGGCGCTGGTGGAGACAATTCGCAAGCGGAACCCGGCGGCCGGGGCGGTTGTGCTGCTCTACGCCGTCACGCTCGGGTTCTGGATCGTGACCGCCAAGCCGATCCAGTTCCTGTATCACTACTTTCTCCCGAGCATGGCGTTGCTTGCGGCACTTGCCCTGGCACTCGACGCGATCTGGGCACGGGGCTGGCGGTGGCTGGCACTTCTGCCCCTGGCGGCCAGCGTGGGCCTGTTCGTCTATTTCTACCCGATCCTGAGCGCTGCGCCGCTATCAGGCGGCACCCAGGCCTTTGCCGAATGGATGTGGCTGAAAAGCTGGCGTTAGCTCGCGCTCAGAAGCGACCCCAGACGAAGCGGCTCGACAGGGCGTAGTTCCACACCGAGCCGATCGCGATGCCCACCAGCGCCGCGGGCAAGGTGTGGACGCCATAGTCGTGCAGCGTCGTCGCGACGGCTACATTAGCAAAAGCGCCGATCGAGCAGGCGACGATGAAGCTGACCCAGCCCTTCAGCAAGGCGGCCGCGCTTTCGAGACGGCTGTCGCGATAGGTGAGCCAGTTATTGAGCCAGAAGTTGAAGCTCATGGCCCCGAACGTCGCCGCCGCCTGACCCCAGGCGAAGGTCGCACCGAAGGCGAGCAAGCAGGCATAGAGGATCGCCATGTGCACCACGACGCCAAGTACCCCAACCGTTGCGAACAGTGCGAAGCGGGTGGGAATGATCCGGCCGAAGCTCTTGTCGTAGAGTCCGGCGAGGAAATCGAACGCGATGGCGCGGTCGAGCTTCGATTCGCCCGAGCGGCGCGCTGAGAAGTTCATCGGAAAGTCCTTGACCGTTAGCGGCGGATTCGCGGTGGCGAGAAGGTCGAGCAGGATCTTGAAGCCAATGCCCGAGAGGTTCGGCACCAGGCGGCGCGCGGTGGCGGTGGGAAGCAGGAAATAGCCGCTCATCGGGTCGCTGAGATCGACCCCGGTCAGGCGCCGGGCGAGGCGGTTGGCGATGCTGGACAGCTTTTCGCGGTCGGGCCGGTTCCACTCCGCCGTGCTCGCGCCCTCGGCAAAGCGGCTGGCGACCGCGACCTCCGCCTCTCCCGCCTTCACGCTCGCAAGCATCGGCCTCAGCAGCGCCGGATCGTGCTGATGATCGGCGTCCATGACCGCGACATAGGGCGCGGCGGTCGCGCAGAAACCCTCGATCGCCGCGCTCGCAAGGCCACGCCGTCCGATGCGCTGGATGACGCGCAGCCGCGGGTCGGTGAGGCTGAGCTGGCGCGCTTCCTCTGCCGTCCCGTCGGACGAATTATCGTCCACCACCAGCACTTCCCAGCCCCCGGTGCCGAGAGCCGCCTCGATCCGTTCGATCAGCGGCGCGATATTGTCGCGCTCGTTGAGCGTGGGCAGCACGATGGCAAGTTCGAGCGGTGCGGTGGCCGCGGCGGGAATCGGGGCAGGCATGGCGCGCGCTCTTAGTCGGCTTTGGCGAGTTCTTGAACCACTGCTTGTGCAAGCTCATCGGTCGAGGCCGACCCGCCGAGATCGGCGCCGCGCGGGCCCGAAGCGAGCACCCGGCCGACAGCGCGCTCAATGCGACCTGCTTCGTCATCGCGTCCCAGTGAGTGGCGCAGCAGCATGGCGAGGCTCAGGATCGCCGCCAGCGGGTTTGCCTTGTCCTGCCCGGCGATATCGGGCGCGCTGCCGTGGATAGGCTCGTAAAGGCCGAAAGTGCCATGCGCCGTCCGGCGCTCGCCAAGCGAGGCGCTGGGAAGCAGGCCGATGGAGCCGACACAGGCGCTCGCCTGGTCGGACAGGATATCGCCGAACAGGTTCCCGGTCACGATGACATCGAACTGGCCGGGACTGCGGACGAGCTGCATCGCAGCGTTGTCGACATACATGTGCGCAAGCGCGACTTCAGGATAGTCGCGCGCGACGTCGATCGCCGTTTCGCGCCAGATGCGGCTGGTCTCGAGGACATTGGCCTTGTCGACACTGGTAACATGTCCGCGCCGTGCCTGTGCCGCCCGGAACGCGATATGCGCGATCCGGCGAACCTCCGCCTCGCCATAGGCCATCTCATCCCAGCCCTGGCGTTTGCCGTCGGGGCCCGCGCGTTCGCCCTTGGCGCCGAAATAGACGTCACCGGTGAGCTCGCGGACGACGAGCAGGTCGATCCCGCGCGCGAGTTCCGGCCTCAGCGGCGACAGCTCCTCCAGCCCCGGCCAGCCCGAGGCGGGGCGCAGGTTCGCGAACAGGCCCAGCTCGCGCCGGAGGCCCAGGATCGCCTGCTCCGGCCGCAGCGCGCGCGGGAGGGTGTCGAACTCCGGATCGCCGACCGCGCCAAACAGCACGGCATCGGCAGCCCGCGCGATCTCCAGCGTTTCGGCGGGCAGCGGATGGCCGTGCCGACGATAGGCGGCCCCGCCCACATCACCCTCGTGCAGCGTCAGTCCAGGCAGGGAGAGCGCATCCAGCACGCACAGGGCGGCGCGCGTCACCTCGGGGCCGATCCCGTCTCCGGGCAGGACTGCGATCTTCATGCCACCATCTTTCCGAGCCGCTCGCGCAGCAATATGCGGGCGCCCATAACATCGGTGCGCGAGTGGGCAAGCAGCCGGGTGGCTATGGATTCTTGTAACCGGTCAAGCCAGTCAAGGGCCTCGGCAAGGTTCGACACCGCAGGTCGCGCACGGTCGGGCGACCCGTAGCCCAGCTCCCGCAACAGCAATACCTCGTATGCCACCAACGCGCCCGCCCATCCCCGTGCCGAGGGTGCCGCGCAGATCGCATCGAGCAGCGCCTGAAGCGCGCTGTAAAGCTTCGGATAGGGATGGCGCTCCGGCAGCGTCGCGGCGGTCAGCGCCGTCACCCAGCCGATCGCCGCCGCCGGAAGCGGTTCCGCCAACCAGGGGGCACGGCTCTGGATCAGTTCGAGCCGGGCGAAGGGGAGTTGGCTGTCGCTCCTGGCGCGAATATCGACCGCGACCGTGTTTCCGGGAATGACCACCGGTCGCAATTGTCGCCCTCGACCCCCAGCGACATAGGCGGCGACGATGCCGTAGCCCTCGGTCAGCAACCGCGCGATGACCGCGGTCTCGCCATGCGCGCGCGCTGCGACGAGAATGGCGGGCGCGGTGAGTTGCAGGTCAGTTTCCGCCGACTGCGGGCGCGCTAGGTTGCGGCTTGTCGGTGCGGTAGCGATCGAACCACGCAATGATCGCGCTCGCCTTGGCCGCGCTCTGGCTCGGGCGCGCCGTGAAGCCGCCGTGGCTTGCGTCTGGAACGGTCACGAACGCAGTAGGCACCCCGCGCAATTGCAGCGCCTGGTAATACTGCGCCGCCTCCGACATCGGGGTCCGGTAATCGTCCTCGCCCACCACGACCAGCGTTGGCGTCTTTACGTTGGCCATCAGCGAGAGGGGGCTGCGGCGCCAGTATTCTTCCGGCTTCTCCCAAGGCAGGGCACCGAACCAGTTCTTCGGCGCACCCACCGCGAGATCGGCGGTCAGCATCTCGCTCGACCAGTTGATGACCGGCTTCTGCGTGGCAGCGGCGGCGAAGCGGTCGGTCTTGCCCACGATCCACGCGGTCAGGATGCCGCCACCCGAACCGCCGGTGACGAACAGGTTCTTCGGATCTGCAAGCCCGTCCGCGATGGCTGCATCGACGGAGGCCATCAGGTCGTCATAATCGGGACCGGGATAATTCTTGTCGATCAGATTGGCGAATTCCTCGCCATAAGAGGTCGAGCCGCGGGGGTTGGTGTAGAGAACCGCGTAACCCGCAGCCGCATAGAGCTGGTAGTCGGTCGAAAAGCCGGGTCCGTATTCGGCGTGCGGTCCGCCGTGGATTTCCAGGATCGTGGGCAGACGCTTGCCGGGAGCGGCTCCGGGCGGCGTGATGATCCAGGCGTCGATGGGCCGACCGTCGGGCGCAGTCACCGCCAGCTTGCGCATGGGCGCCATGTCCTTGCCCTGCAGCCAGGTTGCATTGAGGCGTGTGACCTGCCGGGCGTTGCCACCCGATTGCACGAACAGGTCGCCGGGGCGGTCCACGCCGCCTGCGGTATAGGCCAGCGTGCCGCTGTCGGAAACGCTGAACTCCCCACCGGCATAGGGGCGATCCGACACTCCGCCATTCCTGAGGTCCGAGGCCACGGTGGCCACGCGCCCGTCGAGGCCGATGCGCGCGATCTTGGTCACGCCGCGGTCGGCGTAGCTGGCGTAGAGTGCTGAGTTTCCGGCCCATTCGACGGTGTTGAAAGATCGCTCGAGCGATGATGCCAATTGGCGGGAATTCGTCCCGTCGGCGTCCATCACGTAAAGATCGACGTTCTCGTTCGAGCGGCCTGCATCGTCGAAACCGAGGTAGGCGATACGGCGCCCATCGGGCGACACGCGCGGGGCAAAATCGGGGCCGACGCGGGTCGTCAGCGCACGCACCGCGCCGCTATTCACATCGACCGTGTAGATTTCGCCGTCGGTCGAGCGTTCCCAGTCCTTGATGCGGTTGCTCGCGAAATAGATCGACCGGCCGTCAGCGGACCAGTCGATCGGCCCGCCAGCGTCCCAGTCACCCCCGGTGACGCGCCGCGGTGCGCCTCCATCGGCGCTGACGACGAAGATCTGGTCGAAACCGGGCTTGGCGTAACCGCCGCCGTCGAAGCGGTAGGTGACGCGGTCGATGATGGTGAGCGGCTTGGCCCATTCCGCGCCTTCCGGTTTGTCGGGTGCCTTGCCCAGCTTTGCGCCGTCCGCCGGGACCCGCATGGTATAGGCGATCTGGCGCCCGTCGGGAGACCATGCGAGGGCGCCGGGCGTATCGGGCAGCCCGGTCACGCGCACGCTCGTGCCGCTGTCGAGATAGAGCACATGAAGCTGGGCACCCGTCCCGCCCGCAGTCGACATGTAAGCGATTCGCTTGCCATCCGGCGACCAGACCGGGGCCATGTTGGCATTGCTGTCCGCCACGAGCGGTCGCTGCGCGCCGCTTTTCGCGTCGACCAGCCACAGTGACGAGGCGTAGCGATCCTTCATGATGTCGCCCGTCTTGCGGACGTAGACGATCCTGCTCCCATCGGGATTGATCTGGGGGTCGGTCACGCCTTCGAGCTTGAAGAGGTCTTCCCCCATGAAGGATCGGGTTGGAAGGTCCTGCGCTGCCAACGGAAAAGAGGCGGCCATCAGCGGTATAGCTGCCGTCACGGCCAATCCAAAAAACCGCTTCATTGCCCACTCCACCTTCGGTCGTCCCCCGCTACTTGCGCGCGCGGGGGCGGGAGCGCAAGCAGTCAGGCGGTCCCCGCTCCCATCGCCTCCTGCGACGCCTTCACCGCCATCGGTTTCCTGCGACCCATCGACCAGTTCGCCTGCATCCTGACCTCGGGATTGGGCGCGCACCAGATCTCTCCGGTCGCGTCGATGGCGGTCACCCATAGCAGGTTGTGCTCCGGCCCATAGTCGATCACAGCCATCGCGAGGCCATCGCCTCGGCCGAGGACATGGAGCGGGATCGGGGGATCGAGTTGGGTGAGCATGGCAGCCTCCGTTGATTGAGGCTGCAACGCGGGGGCGGCAGGAGGTTCCCGACCTGACCTTTATCCGCGCTTCGCCTCGAGCGCGGCGACGCGGGCCTTCAGATCTTCCGCCTCCTCGCGCGCCTTGGCGGCCATGGCCTTCACCGCCTCGAACTCCTCGCGGCTGACGAAATCCATGCCGCCTATCGCGCCTTTCAGCCGTTCGCGAGCACTGTCGCGCGCTTCGCGGGTCATGCCGGCGAAGGTGCCGGCGGCTGCGTTGGCGAGCTTGACGAAGTCGGCGATGATCGGATTTTCGGACTGCATGATCAGCCCCTAGGCCACCGCGACGCGCCGATCAATTGGCAATGCGGACGCGGGCCGCCGCCTCCGCACCGCCCTTGGCCCCGTCCGCCTGCGGGTTCAGGCGAAGGAACTCGTAATTGAGCGCGGTGGCGAACAGCACCCAGGCGAAATAAGGCACCACCAGCAGCGCGGCGATCCGCCGCACCCGCCAGAACAGCACGATGGTGACCGCGACAAGCACAGCGAGGATCGCGATAACGATGAGCGCCCCGGTGATCTGGTGGAGCGCGAAGAAGGTCGGTGTCCAGGCGAGGTTGAAGAGGAACTGGACCACGAACGCCGCAATGGCGATCCCTCTTCCCCTTGCGCCCCATGCCGAACCCACGAGCGCGAGCGCGACGCCCATCATCACGTAGAGGATCGACCAGACGATCCCGAAGGCCGCGGGGGGCGGGTAGATGCCGGGCTTCTCCAGCGCGTCGAACCACGGATTGCCGGGCCCGCTGCCCGCCACCTGCCGCGCCATGAAGCCGAGGAGCAGGCACAGCGGCACACAGACAAGCGCCCAGCGAATGAAACTGGCGCGCAGCTGTTCGCGCGAGGCGAGAAAATTCATGGCACCCCCGGTTTGGCCACCGAATCGATTGGCGGCTTTGTGGCGCGGCCCCGCGACCTGCGCAATGCGCGCTTCAGACCTTCACGACCCCTTTCGAGATCAGGCTGCGCGCGCAATCGACGATGCTTTCCTCGATCGGCCGGGTTTCCCAGCCCAGCCGCTCCCTGGCATGGCTGGCATCGACATTGCGCGTCTTGCCGATCTCTGCCTTGATCGAACGAACACCCGGATTGAACAGGGCTAGAATCGAGACCATCCAGTTCGGCATTTGCCGACGCGGGGTCTTGCGGGTCTGTTCGGGCGGGAGGCGTTCGCGCAGGATCCGCGCCATCTCGAGGATTTTCACGAACCGGCCGGAGGCGATGAAGCGTTCGTTCGCGAGGCCCGGCGTCTCGAGGCACCGAACATGCAGGTCCGCGCAATCGCGCGTATCGACCACGGCGAACCCCAGATCGGGCGCCATCGGCATCGATCCGTCGAGTACCTGTTTCACCGCTTCGACGGACGGCGAGAAGTCGGCGTCGTGGACCGGTCCCAGCACCATCGACGGGTTGACCGACACGAACTCCATGTCCCCTCCCTCGGCCGCCACCCAGTCGCGCGCCGCCCGCTCGGCGATGGTCTTGGACTTGATGTAGGGATAGACATCGGGATGCGAGACGTCGGTCCAGTCCTTCTCGGTGACGGCATAGACCTTCTCGCTGCGACCGTAGGCGATCGCCGCCATGGAACTCGTCTGGACGAAGCGCCTGACCCCGGCCGCCTTGGCGAAGCGCAATGCGCGCAGGGTGCCCTCTCGCGCCGGGACGATCATCTCGTCCTCGTGCTTCGGCGCGCTCACTGCGATGGGGCTGGCGAGATGGGCGACATGGCCGCATCCCGCCATGGCATCGGCCCAGCCCGCATCGCTCATCAGCTCTGCCTCGAAGACCGCGAGCCGCTCGCCCGCCCCGGGCCAGCGGGCACGCAGTTTCGGCTCGTTCTTTGCCTTGCTGCGGACGGTGGTCCGGACCGTCCAGCCCTTCGCGAGGAGCTGGTCGATGACCTCGCCCGCAATGTACCCAGTTCCGCCCGTGACCAAAACCGTGCCTGCCATGACCGTCTCCCTTTGCAACCCATCCTAGGCCGACTGCCACCGCGCGCAAAGCGGTTCCTCAGCGCAGCAGGACCAGCTCTTCCGCCATTGTCGGGTGGACGGCGCAGGTGGCGTCGAAATCGGCCTTGTGCAGCCCCGCCTTCACCGCCACCGCGGCAGCCTGCATGATCTCCGGCGCGTCGGGCCCGATCATGTGGATACCCACGATCTTGTCCGCCTCGTCGCAGATCATCTTGTAGAGCGCGCGCTCCTCGCGGCCGGCCAGGACGTTCTTCATCGGGCGGAAGTCGGACTGGTAGACCTTGACCGGGCCAAGCTTCTGACGCGCCTGCTTCTCGGTCAGGCCGACACCGCACAGCGGCGGATGGCTGAAGACCGCCGAGGGAATGCAGCTGTGATCGACAGCGTGGGGCTTCCCGCCGAAGACGGTCTCGGCGAAAGCCTGCCCTTCCCGGATCGCCACCGGGGTGAGCTGCACCCGGTCGGTCACGTCCCCGACCGCGTAGATGTGATCGATATTGGTCCTGCTGAAGCGATCGACCTTGATGGCGCCGTTTTCGCCAAGTTCGACACCGGCCTGGTCCAGCCCCAGCCCTTCGGTGTTCGGCACGCGACCTGTGGCGAACATCACGCAATCGACTTCGATCGGCTCGTGGTTCGCCATGGATACCTTCAGGCTCCTGCCCTTCTTCTCGATGGCCTCGAATTCGGCGTGGAAGCGGAAATCGATGCCCTTCAGCATGGAGATGTGAAGCAGCCGTTCGCGCAAGCCCTCGTCATAGCTCCGCAGCAGCTGGTCGGAGCGGGTCATGATCGTGACCTTGCTGCCGAATTCGTTGAAGATGCCGGCGAACTCGTTCGCAATATAGCCGCCACCGGCGATCAGGATCCGCTCGGGAATCGCGTCGAGGTGGAAGGCCTCGTTGCTGGTGATGCCGAGTTCGTGCCCCTCGCAGCCCGGCACATGGGGGCGCGCGCCGGTGGCGATCAGGATATGCTTCGCGGTGACGGTCGTGCCGCTCGCCAGCCTGATCTCGTGCGGTCCGACCAGCTCGGCGCGTTCATGCAGGATGGTGCAGCCGTTGTTCTCGAGCGTATCGGTGTAGGCGCCCTCGAGCCGGTCGACGTCCTTCAGGACATTGTCGCGCAGCACTTTCCAGTCGAAGCGCTTGCCCTCGATATGCCAGCCGAAATTCGCGCAATCCTCCAGGTCCTCGGCAAAATGCGCACCGTAGATCAGCATCTTCTTAGGCACGCAGCCGCGGATCACGCATGTCCCGCCGACGCGATATTCTTCGGCGATGGCGACCCTGGCGCCCATCGCGGCGGAAACCCGGCTCGCGCGCACACCGCCCGATCCTGCGCCAATGGTGAAAAGGTCGTAGTCGTATTCGGCCATGGGCGCGTGCTCCTTGTCGGGCACGCGCTATGGCGGGCAGCGGCTCGCTTGCCAACTAGCGGCGCGGCGGCTCCTGTGCGGCAAGAAGGCGCACCTTGGCGGTCGTCTGAACGACAAACAGGATCACCATGAACACGCCCGCCCCGCCGACGAACAGGTCAAGCCAGCTGGCCTCTTTCACGACCGGTTCGGGAATGCCGCCGAAATACATGACCAGCGTGATCCCGATGAGCACGAAGCGCAGCTCCGTCGGCCCGAAGGCGAGGTAGGAGAGCCTGAGCTCTCCGAGCACGCGGGCGGCCAGGAAGGCGTGGATGCTCATCAGCAGATAGCCCGCGAGCGCGAAAAGCGCGGCGCCGAAATCGACGTAGGGCGACAACCCGATGCCGCCGACGATCAGGGTCGTCGCCAGCGCATCGCAGCTGTGGTCAAGGAAATAGCCGTAACGCGGCCGCTCGATCTTGCGCCAGCGCGCCAGGCTGCCGTCGAGCGAATCGCCGAACCACTGGACGAAGAAAGCGGCGATGCTCAGCCACAGCCAGTTGCGATCGAGGTTGCTGGCGAAATAACCAACGAAGATCAGGACCGACCCGATCATGCCGACGCTCGTCAGCCGGTCCGGTGTGACGCTGGCCGGAAGCCGGGCACACAGCCAGTTGAGCAGGCGGCGCTCCGACCGAGCCAGGATGTTTTCCTGGATGCGGTCGATCGCCTTGATTTCGGGCAGTTCGCTCATCGATTCGGACTGCCTCTCTTACAGTTCCGTGACTCCCTAGCCGCGTCCGCGTCCGCCGCCAAATCGCTTGCGGCGCTGCGGTCGGCCGGCCGCGTTCCCGCCGGTCGACCCGTCGCCCGAATGCGGCGGCCGACCTGCCCGCGAGGGATGCTTGCGCTTGGCCTTATTGGCGCTGCGCTGCTCGCCGGAGGCCTCGGCGCGCGGCGCGCCGCCACCTTGGCCATGGCGCGGCGTGACCTTGGGGCGAGCGAGCTTGGGCTTCGGCTCGCGCTTGGTCGGGCCGACACCTTCCACCACCGCGCGGAAGTTGTCGGGTAGCGGCAAGCGCTCCAGTTCCGCCCCAGTGACCTTGCGGATGTCCTTGAGATAGGCGCGCTCGTCCTCGGCGCAGAACGCGATCGCAATGCCGTCGGCTCCGGCACGCGCGGTGCGGCCGATGCGGTGGACATATTGCTCGGGCACATTAGGCAGCTCGAAATTGATGACGTGGCTGACGCCGGGAATGTCGATCCCCCGGGCGGCAACGTCGGTCGCGACCAGCACCGGGGTCTTTGCGCGGCGGAACTCGTCGAGGGCTCGCTCGCGCTGCGGCTGGCTCTTGTTGCCGTGGATCGCGTTGGCCGGGACGCCGGCCTGCGCCAGCTTCTTCACCACCCGGTCGGCGCCGTGCTTGGTGCGGGTGAAGATCAGAACGCGCTCGAATTCGCCGGGCACCGGATGGCGGCGGCGCAGGATCATCTCCAGTAGCGTCTGCTTCTCGTCCTGCTGGACCATCAGGAGATACTGCTCGATCCGCTCTGCGGTGGTGCTTTCGGGCGTCACCGAGACCTGGACCGGGTCATGGCAATATTGCCCGACAAGCTCCCTGATCGCCTTGGGCATCGTCGCGCTGAAGAACAGCGTCTGCCGTTCCTTGGGAACAAGTTGGCTGATCTTGCGCAGCGCGTGAATAAAGCCGAGGTCGAGCATCTGGTCGGCCTCGTCCAGGACGAGAATCTCGACACCGTTCAGCGCGAACGCCTTCTGATCGATGAGGTCGAGCAGGCGACCCGGCGTCGCGACGAGGATATCGGTGCCGCGGTGCAGCTTGTTGCGGTCCTTGTTGACCGAAGTGCCGCCGACGATCGACTGCACCTTGAGGCCGGCGAGCGCGCCGTAGTCCTTGGCGCTCTGGGCGATCTGGCCAGCCAGTTCGCGGGTCGGGGCGAGGACGAGCATACGGCAGCTCTTGAACGGGGTCTGGCGCTCTGCCCTACCGTCTATTGGGCGCAGCCGGTCGATGCTCGGGAGCATGAAGGCCGCGGTCTTGCCGGTGCCGGTCTGCGCGATTCCGAGCAGGTCGCGCCCTGCCAGAACCGGCGGAATGGCCTGCGCCTGGATCGGCGTCGGCGTCGAATAGCCTTTGAGCTCGAGCGCCTGGAGAACGGGCTGCGACAGCCCGAGATCGGTGAATTGGGTCATGAAAACTCGCAATATGTGCGGCGCGCAGCCGAAATGGGCGCACGTTCGCGGGGTTGAAACCACCCGCGTGAAAAGGGAAGTCTTGGAAAATTCTGGACCGATGCGCGGCCGGGGCGGAGGCTTTATCCCATCCGCCGCTTCACGCTGGCTTGCGCGCTTCGACGGCGGCGCAAATGGTCGCCGCGGCGGTGAATGTCAACCCGCCGCAGATGACGGTCCCCGTGGACGCACAGAAGTTCAGAGCTGGCTTGACCCGAACGCGAGCTTCTCGGAGCGTGGGTCGGACCGCGAATTCCATGGCCGATTCAATCGCATCGCCGTTAGCGCCGAAAAAAAGGCACCGCGATCCCGTCGCGGCGCCCCATTGTGGTCGTCAAGCGATCTCGATCAGACGATCGCGAAACGGCGGATCGCAGCCGTACGGCGGCGCAGCGTTGCGCCGACAACGCCAAAGCCGAGGATCATAAGGCCCCAGGCAGCCGGCTCGGGAACGCCCTGCGTGGCATACAGGTGAGCGTTCGAAAGGCTGTTCGAATTCGTCAGCACGATCGAAGAGGTCGGGTTGGCGAAGTTGAACAGATAGAAGGCCGTGAAACCGCCCGGGCCTTGGCCGAAGGGGCTTTTCACGCCGCCACCAAAGTGCATGCCGACGATGGTTTCGCCGAGCAAAGGCACACCGAACGAAATCGGCGACAGGGAGGTATGACCCGTTCCGTCGAGGAACGAGTTGTTCGCGTTCGTACCCATGTTGTAAACAAAGGTTGCCGCCCCGAGGGCAGTGATAGCAGCATTCTGATCTGTGCGCGTCGCGTTGCTGTTCGCATTGCCGGCAACATACCAGCACGCCGTCGCGCCTTGAGCATTAGCCAACTGGTCCGCGGTGCACACCGTGGGCGCAGCCTGCGCGGGAGCCGATACTGCCAGCGCGCCAAAGGCAAGCACAGCGGCAGCAGCCAAACTGAACTTCTTCAACATCGTCGTAACCCCATACCACCAACCGGGCATATCAAACCATTTCGATTTTGCCCGGCGATCCCGAGTCGCTTTATACGCTTTTGCACCCGCATTGCAAAGAGGTTACGGTCTGTAACAATTCGCGACGCTTTCTTATCACCTTGCCAGCCCGGCGTGTTCCAGCAGCCGTTGTGTGCTCGCGTCGAACGACTCTCCTCCCGCCTCGATCCGTTTTGCGATCGTCTTGCCAAGCTCGACGCCGAACTGGTCGAACGGGTTGATGCCCATCAGCACGGCATTGGCAAAGGTCCGGTGCTCGTGAAACGCGATCAATGCGCCGAGGGTGGCCGCGTCGATGTCGTCGCACAGCATCGTCGCGCTCGGGCGGTCGCCGGGATAGCGCCGCGCCGGGTCTGCGTCCTGCGCCCCCGCCATCAGCGCTGCCCCTTGCGCAAAGCAGTTCATCAACAGGATCCGGTGATGCGCCGGATCGAGCGCGTCGCCGGGCGCGATACTGGCGATGAAATCGACCGGGGTCTCGACGGTCCCCTGGTGGAGCAACTGGAAGACCGCGTGCTGGGCGTCGGTGCCCACGCCGCCCCAGGTGATCGGCGCCGTGGGCGCGCCGACAGCCGCTCCGTCGGCCGTCACCCGCTTGCCGTTCGATTCCATCTCGAGCTGCTGGAGATAGCTGGGGAACAGCGCCAGACGCTCGTCATAGGCGAACACCGCGCGGGTCTGGCAGCCGCGCAGCCGTGTATAGAGCTGGTCTGCGAAGGCGGCGCGCAAGGGAAGGTTCGCCCTCCCCTCGGTTGCCGCGAAATGGCGGTCGACTGCCTGCGCGCCTGCCCGCATGGCCTCGAAATCCTCCCACCCGGCGGCCAGCGCGATGGGGAAGCCGATCGAGGACCATAGCGAGTACCGCCCGCCGACGCTTTCGGGGAATGGGAGCACGCGGGTCTCGTCCACGCCCCACTCGACCGCCTTCTCCGGACTGGCGGTCAGTGCGATGACGCGGCCGTGCGGGTCGGCGACGCCATTGTCGCGCAGCCAGGCCATCGCGCTGTTCGCGTTGGTCATGGTTTCGATGGTGGTGAAGGTCTTGCTGGCGACGGCTATCAGCGTGGTGGCCGGATCGCAGGCGTCGAAAGCCCGCTCCAGCGCAACGCCGTCGATGTTGGAGACGACATGCGCGTCCACCAGGGCGAAATCACCCGCCAGCGCTCCGAGCGCCAGGTCCGGCCCCAGCGCGCTTCCGCCGATGCCGATGTGAATCAGGTGCTTGATCTCCCCGAGCGCGCCCTGGTGGATTGCCTCGACCAGCAGCCGCATCCGCTCGTGAAGCGCGGCCGCCTCCTCCACATCGGCGACCGAGCCCATGCCGCGCTGGGCGGTATGGGTTGCAGCCCGCCCCTCGGTGACGTTGACCTTCTCGCCATCGAGGAGCGCGCGGCGCCTGCCGGCAAAGTCACAGGCCTCGGCAAGCGCCTCGAACGCCTGGAGGTGGGCGGCATCGAGGTGGGTTTTCGACCAGTCGAACCGGATCCCTCCGGCGGTGGCGCCCTCGCCCCATTCGATGCGTCCGGAGAGCATCTCGACCCGATCCGCCCCGCCGGTTTCGGAATCGGCGAACAGATCGGTCAGCCGCGGCCGCGGCAGTGCGGAAAGGCGGTCCCAGATGGCGGCGGCGGGTGTGGTCGCAGCGTCGGTCACGCGAAAGTCCTTTCGTGGAATCTCCGGCGCGACTACGGGCTGCCGCGATGATTGCAAACCCCACGCGGCGCTGAACTGCAATGCCCGCCTTCAACGACACGGCAGAAACCGGCGAGGTACCGCACCGCGGCAATTTTCCGCGCTTTCTCGCTCTGCTGCTTTTGGCGGTGTTGTCCGTCCGCAGCTTCGCCTGCGCGCCCTTCACCATCCCCAGCGAGAGCATGCTCCCGACGCTCCAGAACGGCGACTATCTGGTCGCGGCGAAATGGCCCTATGGCTATTCGCGCTATTCCCTGCCGTTCAACGCACCGCTCATTTCGGGCAAGCTGTTCCCCCACCTGCCCCAGCGCGGGGACGTCGCGATCTTTCGGCATGCGTCGGACGGCGCGGAATACGTCAAGCGCGTGATCGGCCTGCCCGGGGATATCGTGTCGATGCGTAACGGCGCGCTGGTGCTGAACGGACAACCCGTTCCACGCCAGCGGATCGCCGACTTCCGGATTGCGCAGTCGCCCAACACGCCCTGCGCCTGGGGGGCCGTGCGGGAGACCGGGCCGCAGGGTTCGGTGATCTGCCGCTACGTCCGCTATCGCGAGACGCTGCCGGGTGGCCGGAGCTACGACGTCCTCGATTTCGGCGCGACTCCGCAGGACCGCTACGGCCCGATGACGGTCCCCGACGGCTATGTCTTCGTGCTCGGCGACAATCGCGACAATTCGCAGGACAGCCGCTTCCCGGCGCGGCCCGGCGGCGGTGTGGGCCTGGTGCCCGCCTCGTTGCTGGTCGCACGCGCCGGACTGGTGCTCTTTTCCAGCGACGGATCGGCGGTATGGTACGATCCGCTCAGCTGGATTGCAGCCACGCGCTGGCATCGCATGGGAGAACGGATTTGAGTGGCCTGGACCCGAAAACGCGCAGCTGGCTCGAGGAACAGGGATTCACCGTACGACAGGAGGCGATGTGGCTGGCGGCGCTGACGCATGGCAGTACCGGCGAGGCCGCGAATTACGAGCGGCTCGAATTTCTCGGCGACCGGGTTCTGGGCCTGTCCGTGGCGCAATGGCTTTACGATTTCCTGGAGGCGCCCGAGGGCAAGCTCGCGCTGCGGCTCAACGCCATGGTCAGCCGCCAGATGTGCGCCGAGATCGGGCGCGGGATCGGCCTGCCGCGGCACCTGCGTATCTCCAAGCAGGCCCATGCCGACGGCGGGCGCGACAGCGACAACATCCTGGGTGACGTGATGGAGGCGCTGCTGGGGGCGCAATTCCTCGACAACGGATTTGGAGCGGCGCGCGACCTCGTGCATTTCCTCTGGCGGCCGGCGCTCGAAAGCGGCGAAGGCAAGGCCAAGCACCCCAAGAGCGCGCTTCAGGAATGGGCCGCGGGCAACCAGCGCCGTCCTCCGGAATATGAGGTGATCGATCGCTCCGGACCCGATCATGCGGCGCGCTTCACTGTCCGCGTGAAAGTCCACAAAGTCGGCGAGGCGGAAGGCACCGCGTCGAGCAAACAGGAGGCGGAAAAGGTGGCCGCGGCGGAATTCATGGAGAAGTTCGGATGACGCGCTGCGGTTTAGTGGCCGTCATCGGCGCGCCCAATGCGGGCAAGTCGACGCTAGTCAATGCGCTGGTTGGACAGAAGGTCGCGATCGTCAGCGCCAAGGCGCAGACGACGCGGGCGCGGATGCTGGGGATCGCCCTGGAAGGCGAGACGCAGATGATCCTCGTTGATACGCCCGGCATTTTCGCGCCGAAGCGCCGCCTCGACCGCGCGATGGTCAGCGCCGCCTGGGAAGGCACCGAGGCGGCCGATGCGGTGCTTCTGATGGTGGACCCGATCAAGCAGCGCCGCCACGAGCTCGAGCCGCTGCTTGAGGCGCTCAGCGTTCGGCCCGAAAAGAAGATCCTCGTCCTCAACAAGGTCGACGCCGCGAAGAAAGAGCCGCTGCTCGCGCTGGCGCAGGAGCTGACCGGCAAGGTCGATTTTGCCGAGGTGTTCTTCGTTAGCGCGCTTACCGGCGACGGGGTGCCCGAGATGAAGGCGGCGCTCGCGGCGATGATGCCAGAGGCGGAGTGGATGTATCCAGAGGATCAGGTGAGCGACGCCAGCGAGCGCCTGCTTGCCGCCGAGATCACCCGCGAACAGCTCTACCGCCAGCTCCACGAGGAGCTCCCCTACGACAGCGCGGTGCGCCCGGAACTCTACCAGCACCGCCCCGATGGCAGCCTCGAAATCCATCAGCAGATCGTGGTCGTGCGCGACAACCAGCGCGCGATCGTGCTCGGCAAGGGCGGCAGCAAGATCAAGGCGATCGGCGAGGCGGCGCGCAAGGAACTGAGCGAGCTGCTGGGCGTGAAGGTCCACCTGTTCCTGCACGTGAAGGTGGAGGAGAACTGGTCCGAGAACCGCGAGGTGTTCGAGGAAATCGGGCTGGATTGGGTGCGATGATGCGTCTCAATCCGCCCTTAACGGTCACGGCCCTTGTCGTCGCTGCGTTTGCGACGATCGCGGTCCAGCGCAATCAATCCGGCTTAGCCTCAAAAACTGATATCGATTGCGGGCCAGTTATCACATATCTCGAAGCGACATTGAGCGATCGGTATCTAGTAGAAGATGGACGCAAGCTATTTCTGACTACGGAATCGACACGCTATTCGTTGCCCGATCTCGAAGACTTATCACCTGCTCAACTCGCGGCATTCAACGCCGATCCATTCTCATCCCTATATCGCGAACTTGCAAAATTGGATGAAATTGATCCTCGAACGAAATGTCCATCGCTGGTAGAGTTTCTCAACCTGCCCAGAGTACGTAACCGATTTACCCGAACGCAGCCACAGCTTCGAAAACCAGACGACGACTGGGACGCGATTTGGGTGTCCATTTCTATGCCCGCGATCAGTTCCGACGGAAAGGAGGCAATCATGATGTCTGGCCTCACCTTCGCTCCCCTTGCCGGTGGTGGTAATGAAGTCTATCTTCGCCGAGATCGCGATGGCCGTTGGGTGGTGAAATACAAGCAACCCACCTGGATTAGTTAGCCTACCGCTTCTTCAGAATCGCGATCTTGTTCTTCTTGGCGAAGTCCTTGGTCGATTCCTCGCTGCGGTTCAGCGCCCTGGCGATCTCCTTGAGGCGCTTGCCCTTGGCGGCGAGGATGCGGAGCTGGCCCGCTTCCTCACCGTTCCAGGGTTGCTTGTGGCGTTCGAAGTGGTCCTTGGCCATCGTCTCTCCCAACTCCTCTCCCCTTGCGGGAGAGGATAGCGCAGCTTGCTCCGCAGGAGCTAGCGAAGCTTGGAGAGGGGCTGCGGCGTTGCGGGCGCCTCGCCCCCTCTCCAACTGCGGCTAGGCGGCTGCGCCGCCAAGCCTTCGTATCCTCTCCCGCGAGGGGAGAGGAGTTCATTTCTTCGCGGCCTTTTTCTTCGGCGCCGCCTTCTTCTTCGTCGTAGCCTTGCGGCCCTTCTTCTTCGCCGGGCCCTTGGCGGCGCGGGCGTCGATCAGTTCGATCGCCTGCGCTTCGGTGAGGTCCTCTGACTTCACGTCACGCGGCACGGTCGCGTTGGTGGTGCCGTCGGTGACGTAGAGGCCATATCTGCCCGGCATCAGCTTCATCTCGCCGCCGCTCGTGGGGTGCGCGCCGAAGGTCTTGATCGGCTCGGCCTTGGCGCGCCCTCCTCCGGCCCCGCGATTGGCGGCCTGCGCGAGGAGGTCGACGGCGCGGTTCATGCCGACCTCGAAGACCTCGCGCGTCGAGGACAGCTTTCCGTATTTGCCGTCATGGCGGAGGTAAGGCCCGTAACGGCCGATATTCGCCTCGATCTCCAGCCCCGTGTCGGGATGCGCGCCGACGATGCGCGGCAAGCTCAGCAGCTTGAGCGCCCATTCCAGGTCGAAGTCGTCGAGGTCCTTGGGAACGCTCGCGCGTTTCGCCTCCTTGCCCTCGCCGAGCTGCACATAGGGGCCGAAGCGCCCGGTCTTGCGTTCGACCGGCAGGCCGGTCTCGGGATCGTTGCCGAGCACCGCATCCTCACCCCCGCCCTCGCCGGAACCGCCCGGCTGCGCGAACTGGCGGGTGTATTTGCATGTCGGATAATTGGCGCAAGCGACGAAGGCGCCGAACTTGCCGCCCCTGAGCGCCAGCCGCCCGCCACTACGACCTTCGGCAGCGCATTGCGGGCACCAGCGAGGCTCGTGGCCGTCGGTGCGCTCCGGAAAGAGGAAATCCTCGAGGAAAGTGTCGAGCGCCTCGGTCACTTCGGAGGGCTTCTTCTCCATGACCTCTTCGGTCTTGGGCTTGAAGTCGCGCCAGAAGGCTTCGAGCAGCTGCTTCCAGTCCTCGCGCCCATCGGACACCGTGTCGAGCTCGTCCTCCATCCCGGCGGTGAAGTCGTAGGCCACATACCGCTCGAAGAACCGCTCGAGGAAGGCGGTCAGCAGCCGTCCGCTTTCCTCGGGATAAAAGCGCTTGGCCTCCATCCGCACATAGGCCCGGTCGCGCAGTGTCTGGATGGTGGCGGCATAGGTGGAGGGGCGGCCGATGCCGAGCTCCTCCAGCCGTTTCACAAGGCTGGCTTCGGAGAAGCGCGGCGGCGGTTGGGTGAAATGCTGGGTGGCACTCACACCCCTCTTCACCGGCGCATCGCCCTTGCGCATCAGTGGGAGCAGGCCGTCCTCGTCCTCGTCGGCGGAATCGTCGAAACCCTCCTGGTAGACCGCGAGATAGCCCGCGAACTTCACCACCTGGCCGGTGGCGCGCAGCTCGTGGCGACCGGTCGGATCGCGCAAGGTGACCGTGGTGCGTTCGAGCAGCGCGGTCGCCATCTGGCTCGCCATGGCGCGCTTGAAGATGAGGTCGTAGAGCTTGGCCTCGTCGCCGCTGCCGGCATGGTCGCGCCTGAAGTCGGTCGGGCGGATCGCCTCGTGCGCTTCCTGCGCGTTCTTCGCCTTGCTGCTGTAGAAGCGCGGCTTTTCGGGCACGTAGTCGGCGCTGAACCGCGCCCCGATGGCATCGCGGGCGGCCAGGATCGCGCCCATGTCCATCTGCACGCCATCGGTCCGCATATAGGTGATCGAGCCGGCCTCGTAGAGCGTCTGGGCGAGCCGCATGGTGTGGCTGGCGGAGAAGCCGAGCTTGCGTGCCGCTTCCTGCTGGAGGGTGGACGTGGTGAACGGGGGCGCGGGGTTGCGCTTCAGCGGCTTGGTCTCGACCTCCTCTACCGTGAACGGCGCCCCCTCGACCGCGGCCTTCGCGGCCATCGCGCTGCCTTCGTCTCCCAAGCTCAGACGGTCGAGCTTCTGCCCGTCGAAACGCACCAGCCGTGCAGGAAACTCGCTTCCGTCATGCAAGAGGGTTGCAACGACGCTCCAGTATTCCTGCGCGCGGAAGGCCTCGATCTCGCGCTCGCGATCGACGATCAGCCGCAGCGCGACCGATTGCACGCGGCCCGCGCTCTTGGCCCCCGGCAGCCGTCGCCACAGCACCGGGGAAAGCGTAAAGCCATAGAGATAGTCGAGCGCGCGGCGGGCGAGATAGGCGTCGATCAGAGGCTGGTCGAGCTCGCGCGGCGCCTTCATCGCCTCTGTCACCGCCTGCTTGGTGATGGCGTTGAAGGTGACGCGATCCACCTCCTTGGGCAGCGCTTTGCGCTTGGCTAGCAGCTCACGAACGTGCCAGGAAATCGCCTCGCCCTCGCGGTCGGGGTCGGTGGCGAGCACCAGCCGGTCCGCCTTCTTCGCCGCGTCGGCGATCTCCTTGAAGCGGCTCTGCTTGTCGCGATAGAGTTCCCAATCCATCGCGAAGCCCTCGTCCGGCCGCACGCTGCCGTCCTTGGGCGGCAGGTCGCGGACATGGCCGTAGGAGGCGAGAACCTTGAAGTCCTTGCCGAGGTATTTCTCGATGGTGCGGGCCTTGGCGGGGGATTCGACGATGACGAGTTGCATGATGCGGCTGAGTGGTCCCTACGCGTATACGTACGCGCGAGGGTGGGGTGTTGTTGGCGGGAGCGTCAAGCGGCTTGGGTTAGGCCGCATTTGCCCATGTCGGTTCATGCTCTAAAAGCGGACATGGACAGCGATGGCGAGATGATGGATGCGCATCGCATGAAAAACGCTGCAACACAGGACTTTGGCCTGCGCGCCAATCTGCCCCAGTTCCTGCTCCTCGTTCTCGTCAATGCCTTTGTCGGAGGCATGGTCGGCATCGAGCGGAGCATTCTACCCGAGCTGGCCCAGCAAGAGTTCGGCCTTGCCGAGCGGACTGCAATCCTTTCCTTCATTGCTGTCTTCGGAGTGACCAAGGCAGCCGCCAATTATCTGGCAGGGAGGCTGGGCGACCGCTGGGGGCGTAAGCCCGTGCTCGTCGCCGGGTGGTTAATCGCTGCGCCTGTTCCATTTCTCCTGATGTGGGCTCCCTCCTGGAACTGGGTCATCGTCGCGAACATCTTTCTGGGCGTCAGTCAGGGACTGACCTGGTCAACTGCTGTCATCATGAAAATCGACCTGGCGGGCCCGCGAAACCGCGGCCTTGCAATGGGGTTGAATGAATTTGCCGGCTATTTCGCGGTGGCCATCGCGGCCTGGTCGACCGGTTACATCGCGGCCCGATATGGACTCCGTCCGGAACCCTTCTACCTTGGGGTGATCTTCCTGGCTTTTGGACTCGTGCTCTCAGTCTTTCTGGTCAAGGAAACTACGATCCATGTTGCGCGCGAGGTGGCCACTGCCGGTGCGCCGACGGATGCACGCTCGAATGCAGAGATTTTTAGACTATCAACATGGAAGGATAAGGATCTCTCCTCCGCTACACAGGCCGGGTTCGTCAACAATCTCAACGATGGTCTGGCGTGGGGACTCTTCCCGCTCATCTTCGCAGCAGCCGGACTGGGCCTCGATGCCATCGGTGTCTTGGCGGGCCTTTATCCGGCGGTGTGGGGCCTGAGCCAACTGGTAACGGGCGCACAATCGGACAGGTGGGGGCGAAAGTGGCTCATTGCCAGCGGGATGTGGCTTCAAGCAGTCGGCATCGTAGCAATCGCTCTTTGGTGGACTTATACGGGCTTCGCGATCGGGGCGGTACTACTCGGTTTTGGAACGGCGATGGTCTACCCGACGCTTATCGCGTCGATCGGCGACGTGGCCCATCCCTCCTGGCGGGCTTCCGCGATAGGGGTCTATCGTCTTTGGCGTGACCTTGGTTACGCGGCGGGTGCCGTCATCGCAGGAGTGGTTGCGGACCTTTTTGGCCTTAGCGCCGCGGCTCTCGTTATCGCCGGCCTAACATTTCTTTCAGGTGTCGTGGTCGCAATCCGTATGACCGAAACCCATCGCCGCTAACGACCGTTTTCCACCTATGGCTGACTTAGGCCAGGACCTTGAAGTCCTTGCCGAGGTATTTCTCGATGGTGCGGGCCTTGGCGGGGGATTCGACGATGACGAGTTGCATGTGTGGTGAGGCGGTCCCTACGCGTATACGTACGCGCGAGGGTGGGGTTGGTTTTGCGAAGGCGTCAAGCCGGTTGAGCTGCGACAATCGACGCACGTCGGTCACGATCCCATTGCGGATCGCGCATTTCAGCTTCATCTCATCCTAATGTTCGCGTCTGCCAAAGCTCGATTGGATGAAGCTCTGGAAGCAGTCTATCGCGAGTTTGACGCCCCAACACCGGCCATGATCGAAGGGTGCCCATGTTGCATCGAAACACGCGGCGTCGACGTTCTGTTGAACACTCCTTTACGAGAGATCACTGGTCAACAGATTTGGCGCTACGTTTCCGGAGTGTTTCTTACAATTGGTAGTGAAACTGACTTCCGGTATTTTCTCCCGCGCATTCTGGAGCTCTCAGCTTACGACCCGGGTAGTGCTAACGATGCGGAGATCGTGATCGGCAAGTTAGGCTTGGCAAACTGGAAAGGTTGGCGCCAGTCTGAACGATTTGCGACCGAGCGCTTTCTTGATGCTTGGTTCGCTTGGACTGCGGCAGATGAATTAGCGCATGCGGATGACGGTCCGATCGGCTGGCAAACTGAAAGCCTGCTATGTGGCGCAGCTCGGGCCGGGGTGTCATTGGAGCGTTGGTCGCCCACGCTGCGAAGTAAGTATGCTGAGCCCTTGCTGGTTGGGTTGAGAGAGCGCTTTGCTAGTGGCCTTTCATCGTTTTGGGATGATGCTCCGAAAGGTCGCGCGGAGCTAGCCTCAATACTGTCCGATAGTCCGTCCGACGGTCCGATTTCGACCGCCACGCTCCATTAGACCAAGCTCACCCTACCCCCAGCATGCCGCTCCAGCGTCCCGGCAATCTCCAATTCCAGGAGCGCCAGTTGCACCGCCGCCGCCGGTGCACCGGACTGGCGGATGAGTTCGTCGACCGCGACGGGGGCGGTGGTGAGGAGGCCGGCGATGTCGGCGGGTTCGGCTTCGGCGAGGTCATCCGGGGCGTAGTCAAACCCGCCCGCGGCTTCGCGGAAGGTCGAGCGCGGGGTGCCGTCGAAAGTGCTCAGCAGCTCGATCACGTCGGCGGGGTCCTGGATCAGCACCGCGCCTTCGCGGATCAGGTGGTTGCAGCCGTGGCTGCGCGGCTCGAGCGGGCTGCCGGGGATCGCCATCACCTCGCGACCGGCCTCGGCGGCGAGGCGCGCGGTGATGAGGCTGCCCGATTTGACCGCCGCCTCGACCACCAGCGTGCCCGAAGCGAGCCCCGCGATGATGCGGTTGCGGCTGGGGAAATGGCTGCCGCGCGGCTCGGTGCCCGGCGGTTGCTCGGCGATCAGGAGTCCCTCGCTGGCGATGCGCTCCTGCAAACCCGCGTGCTGCGGCGGATAGGCCACGTCGATCCCGCTGGCGATCACCCCGATGGTCGCGGGCATGGCACCCTCGTGCGCGGCGCCGTCGATGCCGCGCGCGAGACCCGAGACGACGACCAGCCCCGCCTCGGCCAGCGCGCTCGCGAAATCGCGCGCCAGCTTCACCGCCGCCGCGCTGGCATTGCGCGCCCCGACAATCGCGACCGAGGGTTTCGCCGCCAGCGCCGCATCCCCGCGCACGATCAGGATCGGCGGGGCGCTGTCGAGCTGGGCTAGGAGCGGGGGATAGCTCGGCTGGTCGTGGAACAAATAGCGCGCGCCGACGCGGCGCACGGCGTCCACCTCGCGCTCGATCCGCTCGGCCGGGGCGGCCCGATACTCCCGCCCGCCTCGCGCGGCGAGATCGGGAAGCGCCTCCAGCGCCGTGGCTGCGGTTCCGAAGCGGCGCAGCAGCTGGGCGTAGCTGATCGGGCCGATATGCGGGCTCCTGAGCAAGCGGATGCGCGCAAAGGCCTCCGCCTGGCCCAGCTCGGGCGCGCCGCCGTGCATCAGCCCTTGGAGCCGACCCGCGGCTCCTCCCCGCGCATCAGCCGCCCGATATTGGCGCGGTGCAGCCACAGGATCAGTGCCGCGATTACGATCAGCACCGGACCATATTGCTGGTAGCCAAGCAGCGCCGCCGCGATCGCCGCGGCCATCACCGCGCCCATGCCCGCAAGCGAGCTGATCCGCGTGACGGCGAGCAAGCCGATCCACACCAGCGCATAGGCGAGCCCGATGGGCCAGCCGAGACCGAAGGAGACCCCCGCATTGGTCGCCACCCCCTTCCCGCCCTTGAAGCGCAGCCAGACGGGGAAGCAATGCCCGATGACGGCGCCCAACGCCGCGGCCGGAACCGGCCCCGCCTCGGCGAACAGCAGAGCCGGATCGTTTGCGGCGAAGACCTGCCGCACGAGCGCCACCGCCAGGAAACCCTTGGCGAGGTCGAGCAGCAGGGTGAGAGCCGCCAGCCCCTTGTTGCCGGTGCGCAGCACATTGGTCGCGCCGATATTACCGCTGCCGATCTTGCGCACATCGCCCAGCCCTGCCGCCTTGGTCAGCAGCAGGCCGAAGGGAATCGAACCCAGTAAATAGGCGAATGCGAAAGCGAGCAGGCTGTCGAAACCCATCGTGCTAACCCCTTTGGCCGCGCCCCGATCGGGGCGCCCATCCACAGCCATCGGGCCTAAGTGAAGCGCGCCCCTTCGACAAGCTCCACGCGACCGGTAAAGGACGGGAATGGACGCGACTTCCCCCCTCCTGCTGTTCGATTCCGGTGTCGGCGGGCTGACCGTGCTGGGTGAGCTGCGCAAACTGTTGCCCGATGCGCCCGTCATCTACGCCGCCGACATCGCCGGCCTCCCCTATGGCACGAAAACGGAGGCAGAGGTCGCGGCACGGGTCTGCGGACTGCTGGGCCGGATGGCCGAGCGGTGGCACCCTCGCCTGATCTGCATTGCCTGCAACACCGCCAGCACAATCGCGCTGGCGATGGTGCGCGACGTGCTGGAGGTTCCCATCGTCGGCACTGTGCCCGCCATCAAGCCCGCCGCAGCGATGACGCGCACCGGGGTCATCGGCGTGCTCGGCACCGAGGCCACCGTGCGGCAATCCTACATCGACCGACTGGAAGCCGATTTTGCCGCCGGCAAGACGCTCATCCGCCACGGCGCCAACGGCCTCGTCGCGCTGGCCGAGACAAAACTCCGCGGCGAGGCGGTGGCGACGGAGGATGTTCTCGCCGAGCTTGGCGGCCTGCTGAACCACCCGGCGGCGGGCCAGCTCGATACCCTCGTGCTCGCCTGCACCCACTTCCCGCTGCTGGCGCCCGAGCTTTCGGCGGTGCTTGGTCCGCAGGTCACCTTCGTCGATGGGTCCGAAGGCATCGCCCGCAGGATCGCGGCACTGACGTTGGGGCAGAGCTTCTCGCGTGCCACGCCTGACCGGGCCGTCACCACCGGCCCCATGGAGGACTGGCAGCAAGTCTCCGGTGCGCTTGGCTCCTACGGGCTTCACGCTCTCGAAACATTCTGACCGAGTTGCGAACCATTCGCAAAGATCGCGGTGGTCGCAGCGCGCGTTTCGCGCTAGAGGCCGCCGACCGATGCCCCGCACGGGCGGGCGGCACCGCGACAGCGACAGGCGCAGGACGCTAATGAACTACGATCACATCTTCGACCAGGCCATCGACCGTCTGCACGAGGAAGGGCGGTATCGCGTCTTCATCGATATCCTGCGCAACAAGGGCGCCTTTCCGAACGCGCGCTGTTTTGCCGG
>JAJYQP010000023.1 GCA_021794525.1 Pseudomonadota bacterium
TGAAGCTCACCAATCGCGATTTCGCAGCCAAGGCGCGCGGCGCCGCCCGCGATTGCGGCATCTTCTTCTTCTGCGGCCCCGACGAGGCGGGCGCGAGCGCGGCGGCGAACGAGATCGTCGCCATGCTCCCCGAGCCGGGCGAGCGGGTGGAGCTTGCGGGCGCGGAGCTCCGCTCCGACCCCGCGCGGCTGGGCGACGAGGCGCGCTCCACCTCGCTGTTCGGCGACCGGCGCCACATCTGGGTGCGCGCCAATGGCGAGGAGGCGCTGGCCGCGATCGAGACGCTGATCGCGACGGCCGAGGCAGGCGCCGGCGACGCCTGCCCGGTGATCGTGGTCGCCACCGGCGCGACCGACAAGTCGCGGACAGCCAAGCTGCTCGAGAAGCGCAAGGACTCGCTGGTCGCCATGTTCTATGCGCCCGATCTCGCCGCGGTGACGCAGGCGGTGCGCGCGATGGGCGATGCCGCGGGCGTACCGCTGACCGGCGACCTGGCGCAGCGGATCGCGCGCGCCGCCAATCTCGATGTGCGGCTGGCGAAGTCCGAGGTCGACAAGCTCGCGCTCTATCTCGACGCCTCGCCCCAGGCGCCGCGCCGTGCCGATGCGGAGGCCTTGGACGCGGTCGGCGCGGCCTGCGAGGACGATGGCTTCGCGCCGCTCGTCGATGCCGTGCTGGGCGGCGAGGCGGACCGGATCGGTCCCGAGCTGCACCGGATGCGGGAGGTTTCGCTCAACCCCGTCGGCACACTGCTCGCCTTCGAGCGTCGCGCAGCGCTCCTCGCCCGCATCGCCGCGCGCGGCGGCAACCGGCCACCCGATTCGGGCGAGCTTCAGAGGCTCGGCGTGTTCTGGCGCGACCAGAAGGCGGTCATGCAACAGGCCGCGATCTGGCGCGGGCCGCGGCTCGCGCGGCTGGCGGACCGGCTGGTCGATCTCCATCGCCGCCTCTTCGCCGACAACCAGGCGGCGGAGCTGATGCTGGCGCAGGAGCTGACCGAACTCGCGCGCGCCGCGCGGCGGCGCTAGGTCTTCGGGACCGAGAAGGTCCCCGTCACCCGCCCGCCGGCCGGGTTGGCATTGGTGCCGGTGACGCCCGAGGAGCCGCTCGACCGCCCGTCGACGCTCGATACGCCGGTGCGGAGGTCGATCACCAGTCGTCCGCCGTTGAGCGTGTCCGACCCGCGGTTGAGGCGCACGTCGCCCGCCATGGTGATGATGCGGCGGTTGAAATCATAGACGGCGACATTGCCGCGCGCCCGCTCGTTTCCGCGCGCGACGGTCACTCCGCCGGTCGCCATGATCCGCTGGATGCGCAGCGAACCCGCATCGGTGTAATCGACCAGCGTGCGCGCGGCATTGAGCGTCAGCCCCGCCTGGTCGATACGGACATTGCCCGAAAGCACCACGCGGTTCTGCCTGTCCTGAAGCTCGATCCGGTCGGCGGCGTAGTTCACCGGCGCATCCGAATTGTGACCAGCAAGGCCCTGCGACAAGGCGATGCCGCCCGCCAGCGCGATCGTCGCGAGGAAGCCGGCTCCGGCAGAGCGCAGCATACGGGCAGGAAGCGTCGTCATTGCGGTATCCTCATCTGTGAGGCGCGGCCCGGTACCATCCTGAGCCGCGCATTGCCGATCAGCGCGACGGTGCGCGCGTCGAGGTTCACCTCCAGCCGGTTGGCCGAGAAGCTGCCCGCCGGCACCGTGCCCGACACCCCGCCCCCGCCGGTGACGGTCCGGCTGGGCAGGTCCACGGTCACGCCGTTGAGCTGCATCGCATAGCCGTCGGACGCGGTGAAACGCACCGCGTCGGGCACGGTGACCTGGTCCTTGCCGAGATCGTATTCGCCCGCGGGCGCGACCATCTGCGCAGGGCCATCCGACAGCAGCAGCCGCGCGGCGAGGTCCTTCATCCGCACGATGCCCTCCGCGCTCGATTTCTGGACCGCTTCCCCGGCGGTCAGCGAGAAGGGTCGCCCCTTGTCGTCGGTGCCGCGATAGAGCGCCTTGTCGGCGCGCAGTCGCTCGTCGATCACGGCGACCTTGGTGCGGTCGAGCAGGAAGCTGACCTCGCCGCGCGGGGAAAGCGGGGTGATGATCATCAGCGCGGCGACGATCCCCACGCCCATCGGCAGCACGGTCGCGAGAATGCGGACCAACCGATCGTGCGAACCACCGGGCGCGGCGAAGTGCTGGCGCTCGCTCCTGAGCGCCTTGGCCTCCTGCGTTTCGATGCGCCGGTGGATGAAGGCCGTCTCGCCCATGCTCAGAGGTGTGCGAAGATATCCGCGTCGGCCCAGCCGAGCCGGTCCAGCCGGGCGCGGGCGGGGAGGAAATCGAAGCACGCCTGCGCCAGCTCGACCCGCCCCTCGCGCGCGAGGCGGCGGTCCAGCTCCTCGCGCAACCGGTGGAGATAGCGCACGTCGGAGGCGGCATATTCGCGCTGCGCCTCGCTGATCTCGGCCGCGCCCCAGTCGGAACTCTGCTGCTGCTTGGACAGGGTCACGCCAAGCAGCTCCTCGACCAGGTTCTTGAGCCCGTGCCGGTCGGTATAGGTGCGGGTGAGCTTGCTCGCGATCTTGGTGCAATAGACCGGGGTCGCGGTGACGCCGAGGTAATGCTCGATCGCGGCGAGATCGAAGCGGGCGAAATGGAACAGCTTGACCCGCGCCGGGTCCGCCAGCACCGCCTTGAGATTGGGCGCATCATAGCTGCTGCCGGGGGCGAAACGGACGAGATGCTCGTCCCCGCCGCCGTCGCTGATCTGCACCAGGCACAGCCTGTCGCGCGGGGTGAGGAGCCCCATGGTCTCGGTATCGACCGCCACCGCCCCCTCGGCCAGCACGCCTGCGGGAAGATCCTCTTCGTGAAAATGCACTGCCATAGACGCGAGGCCTTAGGCGGATTGGGGAAAGCTGGAAAGGGGCGGTGGTTGCGCGCGTCGCGCAGGCGTAACGGAGGCGCAATGGACTGCGAAGCGATCCCCGCAAGCTGGCGTGCGGCGCTCGAGCCGGTTCTGGCCGCGCCCGAGGCGCGCCGCCTTGGCGGATGGCTGCGCGCCGGGGAGGCGGCGGGGCTGACCATCTATCCCCCGCGCGGCGAACGATTGCGCGCGCTGGCGCTGACGCCGCTCGACCGGGTCAAGGTCGTGATACTGGGGCAGGATCCCTACCACGGGCCCGGGCAGGCGATGGGCCTCGCGTTCTCGGTGCCTCCGGGCGTACGGCAGCCGCCGAGCCTCGCCAATATCTTTCGCGAGCTGGAGAGCGACTGTGGCATCGCCCGCCCCGCCAGCGGCGACCTCAGCGGTTGGGCGCGACAAGGGGTGCTCCTCCTCAACACCAGCCTGACCGTAGAGGACGGCAAGGCGGGCAGCCACGCCGGGCGCGGGTGGGAGGCGATCACCGATGCCTGCGTGGCGGCCGTGGCGGCGCGTGACCTGCCGTCCGTGTTCATCCTGTGGGGCAGTCACGCACAGGCCAAGGCTGCGCGCATCCCGCGACTCGCGAACGGACCGCACTGCGTGATCCGCAGCCCGCATCCCAGCCCGCTGTCGGCGCACCGCGGTTTCTTCGGCACGCGGCCATTCAGCCGCGCCAACGCCTTCCTGGCTGATAATGGACGCGCGCCCATCCAGTGGGGTGCGGTCCACTGACCCCGGGGAAGGCAAGCGCACTCCCCCGGGGTGGCCACCGATCTGCGTCGTTCGATGCGCAGCGCGATCCCGAAGGGTGGGCGGCGGCGGCCGTCTGAGTAACCGAACGGCAACATTCCAGTCACGCGTGTTGGGGACACGATCCCCAGATTACATGAATGCACTTGATGTCGCCGCGCCCGCGGGACGCCTTATGTCCACCGTTTCCCACAGGTTAGCTTTCGCCAGGGCCACGTCACACGCTCGTGACGACGCCTGTGCGCATACGTATGCGCTGCCCGCGCTGCAGAGCGCTGCAGAGCGCTGCGGGTCAGCGTGGCAGTTCGCTCGCCCCCATCAATGCCTCGTCGACCGCGCGCGCGGCCTGGCGGCCCTCCCGAATCGCCCAGACGACGAGGCTCTGGCCGCGCCGCATGTCGCCGCAGGCGAATACGCCCGGCTCGCTGGTGAGGTAGCTGCTGGTGTCGGCGGCGACATTACCGCGCCCATCGAGCGCCACGCCCGCCCGGTCGAGCAGGCCGCGCCGCTTCGGCCCGGTGAAGCCCATCGCCAGCAGGATCAGGTCGGCAGGCAGCGTGAAGGCGCTGCCCGCAACCTCCTGCATCCGCCCGCCCTGCCATTCGACGCGCACGCATTCGAGGCCCGAGACCTGCCCGTCGGTCGCCGTCACCTGCTTGGCAAGAACCGCCCAGTCGCGCGTCACGCCCTCCTGGTGGCTCGAAGACGTCCGCAGCTTCAGCGGCCAGTCGGGCCAGGTCAGTGCCTTGTCTTCCTTCTCGGGCGGCTTGGGCATGATCTCGAGCTGGGTGACGCTCGCCGCGCCCTGGCGGTTCGAGGTGCCGACGCAGTCGCTGCCGGTGTCGCCGCCGCCGATCACGATGACGTGCTTGCCCGTCGCGGTCAGCGAGCCGCGCGGGGCGGCGCGGACCTCGTCGTCGCCGGCGTTGCGCTTGTTCTGCTGGGTCAGGAACTCCATTGCAAGCCGCACGCCGGGAAGCTCCGCGCCGGGGATGTCGAGACTGCGCGCCTCTTCCGCCCCGCCCGCCAGCACCACGGCGTCGAAATTGTCGCGCAGAGCCTGGAAGCTGACCTCCACACCCACTTCGCTGCTGGTGCGGAACTGGACGCCTTCGGCCTCCATCTGCACCGCGCGGCGATTGATGAGTTGTTTCTCCAGCTTGAAATCCGGAATGCCGTAGCGCAGCAGACCGCCGATCCGGTCGGCCTTCTCGAACACGGTCACGGCATGGCCGACGCGGGTGAGCTGCTGGGCGCAGGCAAGGCCCGCCGGGCCGCTGCCGACCACCGCCACCGCCTTGCCGCTGCGCTTCTCGGCCAGCTGCGGCACGATCCAGCCCTCGCGCCAGCCGCGATCGACGATGGCGCACTCGATCGACTTGATCGTCACCGGTGCATCGACGATGTTCAGCGTGCAGGCCGCCTCGCACGGCGCGGGGCAGATGCGACCGGTGAATTCCGGGAAGTTGTTGGTCGAGTGGAGCTGGGTAAGCGCGCGCTTCCAGTCGTCCTCGTAGACGAGGTGATTCCAGTCGGGGATCAGGTTGTTGACCGGGCAGCCGGTGTGGCAGAACGGGATGCCGCAATTCATGCAGCGCGCCGCCTGCTGGCGCAGCTCGCCGTCGGGCAACGGGCGCAGGAATTCCTTGTAATGCGTCACCCGCTCAGCCGGATCGGCATAGGGGGTTTCGCGTCGGTCGAATTCGAGAAAGCCGGTTTCCTTGCCCATGCTATTGAATCCAAACAAAGGTCGTCATCCCCGCGCAGGCGGGGATCCAGTGCGAAGCCACTGAGGCTGGAGAACGAGTCCCGCCTTCGCGGGAATGACGATGCCGGATGCCGGTCACTCGGCCGCCTCCATCGCGGCTGCGTTGCGCTCAAACTCGAGGGCCTGGAGCGCGGCGCGGTAATCGCGCGGCATCACGGTGACGAACTTCGCGAGTGCCCCGTCCCAATCCTCGAGCAGCGCCTTCGCCCGTGCGGAGCCGGTGTGAAGCAGGTGCCGCTCGACCAGCACACGCAGCCGCTCCGCATGGTGATAGAGCGGATCGCCCATGCCGGCATCGTGGACCGAGTGCGCCTGCTGCTGCGGGCGGCCCACCCCGTCCTCGAAGTCGCGCTTCGCCGACACCGGCTCGAACTCGACCTGTGCCGTGTTGCAGAGCGCCGCGAACTGCCCGTCGGGGTCATAGACATAGGCCACGCCGCCGCTCATCCCCGCAGCGAAATTGCGACCCGTCTTGCCGAGCACGCAGACCACCCCGCCGGTCATGTATTCGCAGGCATGGTCGCCCGTACCCTCGACCACCGCCACGGCGCCGGAATTGCGCACCGCGAAGCGTTCGCCCGCGACGCCGGAAAAATAGGCCTCGCCCGCGATCGCGCCGTAGAGCACGGTGTTTCCGACCACGATGTTCTCGTCCGCGGCGCGGGGGGCGTCCTGCGGCGGCCTCACAACGATGCGGCCGCCCGACAGCCCCTTGCCGACATAGTCGTTGGCATCGCCTGTAAGGTCGAGCGTGACGCCATGCGCGAGCCAGGCGCCGAAGCTCTGCCCGGCCGTGCCGGTGAGCGCGATCCGCAGCGTTTCGGGCGGCAGCCCCTCGTGCCCCCAGCGCTCCGCGATCCGGCCCGAGAGCCGCGCGCCGACGCTGCGGTTGAGATTGCGGATCGGGCGCTCGATGACGGTCGGCTCGGGGTTTTCGATCACCTCGGCGCAGACCTCGATCAGATCCTCGTCCAGCGATCCGCCGAGGCCGTGGCCCTGCTCATCCGAATGGTGCAGCGAGTGTCCTTCGCGGGGGGCGACCGCGTGGAGGACGCGGCTGAGATCGATGCCGCTCGCCTTCCAGTGCCTGTGGACCCGCGCCATGTCGAGCCGGTCGACGCGCCCGATCATCTCCTCGACCGTGCGGAAGCCCATCTCCGCCATGATTGCGCGCAGTTCCTCGGCGACGAAGAAGAAGTAGTTGATGACGTGTTCGGGCTGGCCGGTGAAGCGCGCGCGCAGCACCGGGTCCTGCGTCGCCACGCCGACCGGGCAGGTGTTGAGGTGGCACTTCCTCATCATGATGCATCCCGCCGCGATCAGCGGAGCGGTGGCGAAACCGAATTCGTCCGCGCCCAGCAGCGCGGCGACCGCGACATCGCGGCCCGTGCGAAGCCCGCCGTCGGCCTGCACCGCGATGCGGCTGCGCAGATCGTTGAGGATCAGCGTCTGCTGCGTCTCGGCAAGGCCGATCTCCCACGGTGAGCCCGCGTGGGTCAGCGAGGTCAGCGGCGAGGCACCCGTGCCGCCCTCGTAGCCCGAAATCGTGACATGGTCCGCCTTGCACTTGGCGACGCCCGCCGCGACAGTGCCGACGCCGACCTCGCTCACCAGCTTCACCGAAATGCGCGCCGTCGGGTTCACGTTCTTGAGATCGTGGATGAGCTGCGCCAGATCCTCGATCGAGTAGATGTCGTGATGCGGCGGGGGCGAGATCAGACCCACGCCCGGCGTCGAATGGCGCACCGCGGCGATCGCCTTGTCGACCTTGTGGCCGGGCAATTGCCCGCCCTCGCCAGGCTTCGCGCCCTGCGCCATCTTGATCTGGATATCGTCGGAATTGACGAGATATTCGGTCGTCACGCCGAAGCGGCCGGAGGCGACCTGCTTGATCTTCGAGCGCATGGTGTCGCCGTTGTCGAGCGGACGGAAGCGATCCGCCTCCTCGCCGCCCTCGCCGGTGTTAGAACGCCCGCCGATGCGGTTCATCGCTACTGCCAGCGTGGTATGCGCCTCGCGGCTGATCGAGCCGAAGCTCATCGCGCCGGTGGCGAAACGCTTCACGATCTCGGCGGCGGGCTCGACCTCGTCCAGGCTCAGCGGCTGTTCGGCCGGCTTCAGCTCCATCAGCCCGCGAACCGTCAATAGTCGTTCGGACTGCTCGTTCACGGCACTCGCAAAGGCGTTGTAGTTGTCTTGCGAATTGCCGCGCACGGCGTGCTGCAACCCGCTGATGGTCTCGCTGGTCCAGACGTGCTCCTCGCCGCGCAGGCGAACGGCATACATTCCGCCGACGTCGAGCATCCCGTCGTAGAGCGGGCTGTCGCCATAGGCCTGCGCGTGGCGACGCACCGCTTCCTCGGCGATTTCGGCAAGACCCACGCCCTCGATGCTGGTCGCGGTCCCGGTGAAATAGGCGTCCACGAACGCGCTCGACAGGCCGACCGCGTCGAAGATCTGCGCCCCGCAATAGGACTGGTAGGTCGAGATGCCCATCTTGGACATGACCTTGAGGATGCCTTTGCCGACCGCCCTGATGTAGTTCGCCTGGACCTTTTCGGGCGCCAGATCGGGCAATCTCCTGGCGCGGATCGCGTCCAGCGTCTCGAAGGCGACGTAGGGGTTGATCGCTTCGGCGCCATATCCCGCGAGCGCGCAGAAGTGATGCACCTCGCGCGCCTCGCCGGTCTCGATGACGAGGCCGGTCTGCATGCGAAGGCCCTGCCGCACGAGCTGGTGGTGCACCGCCGCGCAGGCCAGAAGTGCGGGCATGGCGATCCGGTCGGGACCCTGATTGCGGTCGGACAGGATGAGGATGTTGGCATCCGCCAGCACCGCCTCGGTCGCCGCCCAGCACATCTCCTTGAGCGCCTGTGCAAGCCCCTCGGCGCCGGCCCCCGCGTCCCAGGTGATGTCGATGGTCGCCGCGCTGAACGCGCCGTCGAGCGCGACTTCGACCGAGCGGATCTTGGCAAGATCGTCGTTGGTCAGGATGGGCTGGGAGACCTCGAGCCGCTTGTGGGTGCCCGCGTCGCGACCGAGCAGGTTCGGGCGCGGGCCGACCATGCTGGTCAGGCTCATCACCAGTTCCTCGCGGATCGGGTCGATCGGCGGATTGGTGACCTGCGCGAAGTTCTGCTTGAAATAATCGTAGAGCAGCCGCGGCCGGTTCGACAGCACTGCGAGCGGGGTGTCGGTGCCCATCGACCCGATCGGGTCGTCGCCCGCCACCGCCATCGGCTCGAGGAAGCGGGTGAGGTCCTCCTGGGTATAGCCGAAGGCCTGCTGGCGTTGCAGGAGGCTGGTGGTCGCCTCGGGCAGCGCGGAGAGTTCGGGCTCGATCTCGCCCAGGTCCTCGAGCGTGTACTGCGCCTTCTCGAGCCATTTCTCGTAAGGATGCGCGGTGGCGAGATCGGCCTTGAGTTCGTCATCCTCGATGATCCGGCCCTGTTCGAGGTCGATCAGCAGCATTCGCCCGGGCTGGAGACGCCATTTGCGGATGATCTCGCTTTCCGGGATCGGCAGCACGCCGCTTTCGCTGGCGAGGATGACGTGATCGTCCTTCGTCACGCAGAAGCGCGCGGGCCTGAGGCCATTGCGGTCGAGCGTCGCGCCGATCTGGCGGCCGTCGGTGAAGCACACCGCGGCGGGACCGTCCCACGGCTCCATCAGCGCGGCATGATATTCGTAGAAGGCGCGCCGCGCCGGGTCCATCAGCGGGTTCTTTGCCCACGCCTCCGGCATCAGCATCATCATCGCATGGGCGAGGCTATATCCGCCCGCGAGCAGCAGCTCGAGCGCATTGTCGAGACTGGCGGTGTCCGACTGGCCGTGCGGGATCAGCGGCCACATCTTGTCGAGATCGGCGCCGAGCAGCTCCGATTCCATCGTCCGGCGGCGCGCTTCCATCCAGTTGACGTTGCCGCGCACGGTATTGATCTCGCCATTGTGCGCGGTGAAGCGGAACGGGTGGGCGAGCCGCCAGCTCGGAAAGGTGTTGGTGCTGAAGCGCTGGTGGACGAGGCCGAGCGCGCTGACGCAATCGGGATCGCGCAGATCGTCGTAGAAGCTGCCGACCTGGGTCGCCAGCAGCAGGCCCTTGTAGACGATGGTGCGGCTGGAAAAGCTCGGGATATAGGTGTCGGTGAGACCCGGCAAATCGTGCTTGGCGGCGAGCTTGCGCAGCGGGTTGAGCGTCTGCTTGCGGATGACGACCAGCTTGCGCTCGAACGCGTCCTGGTCCGCCGTCGCGGGCCCGCGCGCGATCACGCACTGACGCATCACCGGCATGGATTCGAGCACCGCCTTGCCTAGCCCCTCGGGCGTGACCGGCACCTCGCGCCAGCCGAGCACCCGCTGGCCTTCCTTGGCGGTGAACTTCTCGAGCTGCGCCTTCACGAAATCGCGCGCCGCCTGGTCCTGCGGCATGAAGCATTGCGCGACGGCATAGTCGCCCGGAGCGGGCAGCTCGATGCCCTCTCGCGCAGCCCATTTGCGCAACAACGGGTCGGGAATCTGGATGAGGATGCCCGCGCCGTCGCCCAGCAGCGGATCGGCCCCGACCGCGCCGCGGTGGTCGAGGTTGTGCAGGATCTCGAGCGCGCGGGTAATGATCGAATGACTTTTGGCGCCCCCGATATGCGCCACCATGCCGACGCCGCAGGCGTCGTGCTCGTTCCGGGGATCGTACAGCCCGCGCGGAGCGGGTGGTCCGGCAAAACCCATGGCCATCCTTCGAGGGTCGGCGAGACGAGCGCATCATGCGCAGCCCCGATCGACACAGGCAGTTGGAGCTCCTCGCGGAGCCGTCAAAATGTCGCGAGCGACCGTCATGCCTGTTCGATTGCTATTTTGCAATCGCGAAAGGCGACAGATTATTGCCTAGATTTTCTTCACCCGCCGCAAGCCGGTGCGCTCAGTCGTCGCGCTGCGCCCTCGCCAGCTTGTCGAGAGCGGCCCGCAGCTCGGCCTGGTGATCGGGCATGGTTCCACCCAGCGGACTGGATGCCGAACCGCCCGTCTGGCGTGCTACGAAAGCCCGAACCGGGTCGAAGCGATGCGGCGGAGGCGGCGGCGGCGCGGGTGCGTCCTCGTGCCGGAAGGCCGCGATCGCGTTGTCGAACTGGGCCAGCAGCGCATCGAGATTGGGCTCGGGCTGCGGCGGATGGACGGGCTGCGGCGTCAGGATCATGAAGCTGTCCTCCGCCACCGGCTCGCGCGCGAAAGCAGTCGGGGCCTCCGGATCGCGCCAGGCCATGGCATCGTCGGCGGTATCGTCACGGCCCAGCCCCGGCTCCAGCTCCTCGCGGACGCGGAGCGGGCGGCGGGCGGGCGCCTCGGGCCGCGGCGCCTCGAAGACGGCCTCGGCCTCGTCGTACACCGGGCGAGGATCGGTCCGGCTGCGGCGCTGGATGGCCCTCGCGATGACCCAGCCAAGACCAGCCCCGACGAGCGCAGCTGCAACG
>JAJYQP010000007.1 GCA_021794525.1 Pseudomonadota bacterium
GTCGTCGAAAACCCGGTGCCCGCCTGCTGTGCGATCCGGCGTATCGAGCATTCCGACCTTCTCGAAATAGCGGATCGTCTCGATATTGACGCCGGTCTTGCGCGCCAACTCACCTATCGACAGGCCCATGCCGAATCTCCTTGAACCTATATCTACTACAGGACGTACATAGTGTTCGAATCGAGCAAGGCAAAGATGACCGAACAGGCTATCCAATACGACGAGGCGAAAAGCGTGAGCGATCGCAGGGTTGCTGGCATCGGAGCGCTAGCGAGTGCGGCGGCGCTTCTCTCTGCAGCTGCTTGCTGCGTCATACCCTTGGTTCTGGTCGCTGTCGGACTTGGCGCCGGAGGGCTCGCATGGTTCGTTCCCTACCACTTACCGCTCACAATCGCATCCTTCCTAATCGTCGCCTTTGGGTGGATTCTTCACATGCGCCAAGTGCGCAGCTGCAGTGCAGATGGCTGTGAGAAGCCTGCCCGCACGAACGCCACGCGAGCAATCTTGCTGATTGCAACGACTATGATCGGCCTGTCCTCACTATGGGGTTTTATTGAACAACCATTGATGCGTGCACTCGGAGGAGCCTGATGCAGACTGCTTCCACGATCAAGTGCCCTCATTGCCAAGCAGCTACCACCGAAACCATGCCAACCAACGCATGCTGGTACTTCTATGATTGCCAGAATTGCCAGAAAAGACTGCAGCCATTAGCAGGAGATTGCTGTGTGTTCTGCTCGTTTGGCGATGTCCCATGCCCGCCTATTCAGGAGGCGCGGGAAAATGGTGACGGTGTTACTTGCTGCCTACCGCAGTAGAGGGGGGCGCATCACGCAAAACGCAAACGAGATGCTTGTTCCAGTCATCAAGGGCATGGCGTTTCTCCTCTTTCCAATCGTGGCGCTGGTAAACTCCCGCGACGCCCGCACGTGAACCGCTTACATGATTCAAGACCGCTTCGGTAACCTCGAACCTTACGCCTAAGCGCTGGAAATTCGTTGCGAGCGTTCGTCGCAAGTCATGAAGGCGCCAGGGAGGCAATGGTTCGCCCTCGGTTTCCTCGATGGCGCTATCCAGCTTCATTTTGCCTTTGTGATAGCCTGTGAAGCCTGCCCCACTCGCAGTTGCAAACACTCTGCCCTTGCGCGGCCATTTCTCTCCGCCAGCTAACCGATCAAGCTCTACCATGGCGAGTTCGTTCAATGGAATGGTATTGAACTCGCTGTTTTTCGTGCGCCGTCCGGGCAGGGTCCATAGTCTTTCCGCTCTATCGAGTTCCTGCCAGTGCATCCCGCAAACTTCTTCGCGCCGCTGTCCGGTCAAAATCAATAAGCGGACAATCGGCCCAAAACAGGGGTGGCATTCGGGCGTGGCATGCCAGACCATGCGCAGCTCCTTGTCAGAAAGCCAGCGATCCCGCGGCCTTACCGGCGGCGGCGTCTCCATACCCTCCATCGGACTGCGATCGAGATCGCCGCGGCTGACGGCCCACCGGAACAGGCGGCGCATAACAGCGAAGACATTGCGCCTGTTCGCGATCTGGTCGTCCGGCATCTGGTCGAGAACGGATACGATATCTGCCCTGGTAATCGAAGGCAGCGGCTTCTTGCGTAGAACAGGTTCAAGATGAAGCCTGACGACTCGTTCGACCAGGCGGCTCCATCCCTCGCCTTTGCAGGAACGGGTGAAATGCTGCGCGTAGTTGTCGAACGCCAGATCAACGGCCTCACGCCGCCTTTGCTTGTCAGCCTCGACAGGATCGATGCCCTGGCTGACGAGCAGGAGAAGGCGTTCGGCTTCCGAGCGGGCGGTCGTAGGTGTCCATGGAGACCCATGCGCGCCGATCGTATAACGCCGTGCGATTGTCTCACGCCCTCCCATCCTGAATTGAAGGACGTAAGAGATACTTCCCGAAGGAGTGATCTTGGCACCAAAACCCCTGAGATCGGTGTCCCAAAGGAATCGGCTCGAGCTGCCAGCCTCGAGCGCATCTATCGATTTTTTCGTGATTTTTCCTGTTGCCATCCGGAACCTCGTGTCCCTTTTCTGGCAATCACCGGGTAATCACGCAAGCGGAAAAAGGAGCGAAATGGAGGCTATTGTGGCGTAAGTCGATTCAGACAAGTATCTGGTAATACAAGAATATCGTACTCTAGCGTCGTCTAAACCTGAAGTACCACACCTCGTGGCCGTAGACCGTTCGGGCCTTGTGCTCGTAGCGGGTTTCAGGCCAGCCGGAAGGGCGGCGTTGCCAGCTGTCCGGGCCGTCCACCAGCCATTCGAACTCGCGTTCGAACCGGCGCATGACCATCAGTGCGTGGCGCAGGTAGACCGGATGGTCGGTACCAAAACGGAACTCGCCGCCCGGCTTGAGCTTGTCGGCAAACATCCGCACCGGCCCGTCGTTCATCATCCTGCGCTTGGCGTGCTTGGCCTTGGGCCACGGGTCCGGATGGAGGAGATACAGCATGGTCAGCGCGCCGTCGGGAACGCGGCGCAGCACCTCCAGCGCATCGCCATGATGGATGCGCACATTGCCGAGCGCTCCGTCGCGGACGTGGGTCAACGCCTGGGCCACGCCGTTCATGAAAGGCTCGGCGCCGATGAAGCCGTGATCGGGGAGCAAATCCGCGCGGGCCGCGAGATGCTCCCCGCCGCCGAAGCCGATCTCGAAATGCAGCGGGCGGTCCTGTCCGAAGAGCTGTGCGGAGGTGACCTCGCCCTCGGTAGGCACCGCGATCCGCGGCAGCAGGTTGTCGACGAGAGCCTGCTGCGCGGCGCGCAGGGGCTTGCCCTGGCTGCGGCCGTAGAGCCGGTTGAGGGTCGTCGGGTCGCCTTGCTTGTACGCAGTCATCGCTGACGGCCGTGCCAGCGGGGCCGAGCGGAGACAAGACGCGGATCAGGGGATGACGCGCCACTGTCCCGGAACGACAACGCCACAGGCAGGCCGGCACCTCAGACGGCGTCGATGCGGATCTGGTCGACCCGCATATGCACTCCGTTGAGGAACTCCATCAATACATGCGGCGCAATCGGCTTCCGCAGTATGCGGTCGGGCGCGTGGCGGCCCACATGGGCGGCAACGTCGTTGATGTCCCACCCGGTCAGGATCACGGTGAAAAGGTCCGGGAGAAGACGCTTGGCCCGCGCGATCAGGTGGAGGCCCGTCTCGTCGCCGTCGAAGCGATAGTCCGTGACCAGGCAGAGCGGAGCCGTGCGCTCGAGCAGCCCCAGCCCGTCGGCGGTCGAATGCGCAAAGCCCGCCACCACCCAGCCGCTCGCCAGCGCAATTTCGCGCACCAGCATGCAATTGGTAAGATCGGGATCGACCACCGCAATGGTTGCGATTTCGCTCGTTGCCACAATCCCACTCCACATTCATCGCGAGCGGATTGGCGTCGAGACCCCGGTCCGCGCCAATTCGACCGTCGCGATGACAGCCGCATTATGTCTGCGAACCGAAGGGACTCTTTTCTGCGGTCCGGGTTACCCAGGGTCAGGCCAAGCCTGTGGGGACCGGACAGGATGTGTGGGAGTGTCGTCAAATCGCGCATGGATGTCAACCGAATCCTGCGCAAGTTACGGTAAACGCGTAACTAATCAGCTAAGCTGCAAAAAAACGGCCGGACCCGAAAGTCCGGCCGCACGCTGTTTGGCCAAGCCTGAGTGGAGGGTCAGCAGGTCAATCAGCGAAATCAGGCAGCTTCGGCTTCCTCGCCCGGATCGCGCAGGACATAGCCGCGGCCCCAGACGGTCTCGATGTAGTTCTCGCCGCCGCAGGCATGCGCCAGCTTCTTGCGCAGCTTGCAGATGAACACGTCGATGATCTTGAGTTCGGGCTCGTCCATGCCGCCGTAAAGGTGGTTGAGGAACATTTCCTTGGTCAGCGTGGTGCCCTTGCGGAGCGAGAGCAGCTCCAGCATCGCATATTCCTTGCCCGTCAGGTGCACGCGGGCACCGTCGACCTCGACCGTCTTGGTATCGAGGTTGACCGCCAGCTTGCCGGTGCGGATGACCGACTGGCTGTGGCCCTTGGACCGGCGCACCACGGCGTGGATGCGGGCGACCAGCTCCTCGCGGTGGAACGGCTTGGTCACATAGTCGTCGGCACCGAAACCGAACGAGCGGATCTTCGAATCCATCTCCGAAATGCCCGAGAGGATCAGGACCGGCGTCTGCACCTTGGCGACGCGCAGCTTCTTGAGCACGTCGTAGCCGTGCATGTCCGGCAGGTTCAGGTCGAGCAGGATGATGTCGTAATCATAGAGCTTGCCGAGATCCAAACCCTCTTCGCCCAGGTCGGTCGAATAGACGTTGAATCCCTCGGTGGTCAGCATGAGCTCGATCGCCTTGGCGGTCGTCGGCTCGTCTTCGATCAGCAGTACACGCATCGGGAAAAGTCCCCCTTGGCCCTGTCAAAGCGTGGCGGCATCCGATGGATCGGTGACCGCGCCCCTATCACGCAGCAACCTCTGAACGGAAAAGGTTAACACGTGGTAAACCGCGTTAACGTTTTTGTCGCGAGCCTGCCAGCGCCGCGCCCGCGATGGCCGCATTCAGCGCGCCGAGTGTAGCTTTTTGGCCCGCCTGCGCTCCGCCGAGGAGCCTAGCCCGATGGCTTCACGATATTTCGCCACCGTGCGGCGGGCGAGGTCGAACCCTTCTTCCTTCAGCAGCGACACAAGCGATTCGTCGGAGAGGATATTGGGCAACTCCTCCTTCTCTATCAGCGCCCGGATGCGCGCCTTGACCGCTTCCGAGCTGGCGCCCTCGCCGTCCGCCGCCGCTACGCCACTGGAGAAGAAATATTTCATCTCGAAGGTACCGCGTGGACACGCGAGGTATTTGTTGCTGGTTACCCTGCTGACGGTGCTCTCGTGCATCTCGATAGCTTCCGCCACTTCGCGCAGGACCAGCGGGCGCATCGCCTTGACCCCCTCGCGGAAGAAACCGGCCTGCCGCTTCACGATTTCCGAGGCGACCTTGAGGATCGTCTTGGCGCGCTGGTCCAGCGCGCGGATCAGCCAGTTCGCCTCGCCAAGCTGCTCATTCAGCCAGGCCTGGCTCTTCCGGTCGGTGCAGCCGTCTTTCAGCTCGAGGTAATAGGCGCGGTTGACCACGAGACGCGGGAGGCTGTCCTCGTTGAGCGCGATCGCCCAGCCGCCGTCCGTGCCGGGGGTGACGAGCACGTCGGGGACGACTGCCGCCTCGCCGCCGCCGCCGAAGCGCAGCCCCGGCTTGGGATCGTAGCCGCGCAGCTCCGCCAGCATGTCGGCGAAATCCTGGTCGTCGACCTCGCAGAGCCGCTTCAGCCGCGTCACGTCGCCCTTCGCGAGCGCATCGAGATTGTCGATCAGCCGCGCCATGCAAGGGTCGTAGCGGTCGGCCTCCTTCGCCTGCAGCGCGAGGCATTCGGCAAGGCTGCGAGCACCCACCCCGGTCGGGTCGAGCGTCTGGATCAGGGCCAGACCACGCTCAACCTCTGCCCGCGGCACGCCCATTGCCCCGGCGAGCATGGCGAGATTACCCGTGAAATAGCCGGCATCGTCGATCTCCTCGACCAGCCGGGCAGCGACCAGAGCTTCGCGCGAGTCATGCGCCGCCGCCCCGATCTGGGCGAGCAGGTGCTCGGCGAGCGTCGGCCCCTCGCTGCCGCGATTCTCGAGGTCGGGACCGTCGTCGGAGTAGCTCCCGCTTTCGGCCGCGCGGCCCCAGTCGGCGTCACCCGGCGCAGCTTCGGGGTCGAGAGCGTGGCGCTCCACGTCGAGCGGTGCCTCCTCGCCCCCGGCGCTGTCCATCAGGGGGGCGGCCCCGCCCTCCCCCGCACCGGGCAGTTCGACCGTCTCCCCCGCCTCGCGCGAGACCTCGCCCATCTCGAGCAGGGGATTGGCCTCGAGTGCCTCGGCAATATGCGTCTCGAGTTCGAGATTGGAGAGCGCCAGAAGCTTGATCGCCTGCTGGAGCTGCGGCGTCATCACCAGCGATTGCGACTGGCGGATTTCAAGACGCGGGCCCAGCGCCATGCCTAAACCCGCTCGTGCTGAGCCTGTCCGAACCTCACAGGGTAAATTCCTCGCCCAGATAGAGGCGGCGGACATTGGCGTCGGCCACCAGCGCTTCCGGCGTGCCCGCGAACAACACCTGGCCGCCATAGATGATGCAGGCGCGATCGACGATCTCCAGCGTCTCGCGCACGTTGTGGTCGGTGATGAGAACACCGATACCGCGGGTCTTGAGATCCTTCACGAGGTCGCGGATATCGCTGATCGAGAGCGGGTCGATGCCGGCGAAAGGCTCGTCGAGCAGCATGATCGACGGCTTGGCGGCCAAGGCCCGAGCGATCTCGCACCGACGCCGCTCCCCGCCCGAAAGCGCCATTGCAGGGCTGGTGCGGAGGCGTTGCAGCCCGAACTCGTCGAGCAGGCGGTTGAGTTCGGCGGCGCGTACGTCGCGGTCGGGCTCGATCATCTCGAGCACGCAATTGATGTTCTGTTCGACGGTCATGCCGCGGAAGATGCTGGTTTCCTGCGGCAGATAGCCGAGGCCGAGGATCGCGCGGCGATACATCGGCAGCTTCGTCACATCGACACCGTCCATCAGGATGCGGCCCGAGTCGGGGCGCACCAGCCCCATGATCGAATAGAAGCAGGTGGTCTTGCCCGCGCCATTCGGCCCGAGCAGGCCGAGCACCTCGCCCTTGCCGACGGTCAGCGAGATGTCCGTAAGGACCTGCCGCTTGTCATAGCTCTTGGCGATCGAGATCACCTCCAGTCCGCCCTGCGGGATGGGCGGCGCGGCGTCTGCCGCGGCGTGTTCGGCGAGGTCTGCAGCGTGCGCGAGGTCGGACATGGTCGCGGTCCATGTAACAGGCCTGCGCGCGCGGGAAAGCCCATTGATGCGCAAATCCGCGCTCCCGATCGGTTCTTGGCAGGATTTGTGCATGGCTCCGTCGCTTTGCGGGACAGGGGCGGCACGGCCCGCCAACCATGCTCTTGCCACGCGTCCACGCGCAAGCTTACTATGCAGCAGGGACAGGATAGTTGGGAGAAGCGCCGATGAAAGCGCTCGACGGGATTTCGCAGCAGGACCACCGCAGCGATCGGGACGGCGCCGCCCCCGACTGGCGCAAATCTGTCAGCAATCACGTGGCCATCGCGCTGATCGTCTACACCGCGCTGAACATCTTCCTCACCGTCGAGGCAATCAAGGACACGGGGCTGCGCTCCCTATCTATGGTCTGCCTCGTCATCCTGATCGTCGGCATTATCCCGGCCTGTCACAAGCTCGAAAAGCGCTGGCGCGACATGAGCCTCGATGGCGCGCAGACCGCCGCCGCCGACGGCTTCTATCGCCGCGACATCGCGATGCTGTGGCTGCTCGCGCTCGGTCTGCCCTTCGCGCTGACCATGCTCTTCCGCGCGCTCGCCTGAGCCGCGGCTTTACCCGGGCCGGACGGCCCCCTACATCGCCGCCATGATCGATCAGGACGGAGCGCTCGCGCGCTGCCAGGAACTCGTGGCGCTTGCCCGAAAGCAAGGTGCCGATGCTGCCGACGCCATCGCGCACTGCGAATCCTCCGAAAGCGTGTCGGTGCGCCTCGGCGTGCTGGAGGATGTATCGCGATCAGAAAGCGAGGGCATCGGCCTGCGCGTCTTCGTCGGCCGCCGCTCGGCGAGCATCCAGACCAGCGATTTTTCTCCCGGCTCCTTCGCCGTGCTCGTCGAACGTGCGGTGGAAATGGCACGGCTTGCGCCGGAGGACCCGCACGCAGGCCTCGCGCCCGAAGAGCTGCTGATGCAAGGCCCGACGCCGGACTGCGACCTTGCCGACCCGGTCGAGCCCGGGCCGCAGGATCTGCGCGAGGCCGCTCTCGCCACCGAGGACGCCGCGCGCGCGGTCGCGGGCGTCACCAATTCCAACGGCGCCGGTGCAGGCTTCTCCACTAGCGTGACGGGGCTCGCGACCTCGCACGGGGTCGCGCGAGCGGTGACAGCGACCGGCCATTCGCTGTCGGCCAGCGTGATCGCAGGCGAAGGGTCGCAGATGCAGACCGACCATGCCTGGCGCAGCGCGCGACACCGCGCCGACCTGCCCGAGGCGGCCGGGATCGGTCGCGAGGCGGGCGAGCGCGCGGTCGCGCGGGTCGGGCCCGGCTCGCTGCCCAGCGGCACCATGCCGGTGGTGTTCGACCCGCGCGTCGGCAGCGGCATCCTCGGCCATCTGCTGGGCGCGATGAGCGGCGCGGCAGTCGCGCGCAAGGCGAGCTTCCTGCTCGGGCACGAGGACGACGCCCTGTTCGACCCGGCCATCCGCATCGTGGAGGACCCGCTACGCCGCCGCGGCCTTGCATCGCGTCCCTTCGATGGTGAAGGTCTGCCGACCCGGTCGCGGACTCTGGTCGAAGGTGGGCACATCTTCGGCTGGCTGACCAATGCCGCCGCCGCCCACCAGCTCGGAGCGCCGCTTACCGGGCACGCGAGCCGCGGCACCGGCGGGGCGCCGGGGATTGCCACCAGCAACGTCCATCTCGAGCCGGGCGCGCTCTCGCCCGAGGCGTTGATGGCCGACATCGCGGACGGGCTCTATGTCACCGACCTGTTCGGGCAGGGCGTCAGCCTCGTCACTGGCGACTACAGCCGCGGTGCGGCTGGCTTCCGGATCGTGAACGGGGCAATCGCCGGACCGGTGGCGGAGATCACCATCGCGGGCCATCTCCTCGCGATGTTCCGCAAGCTGACCCCGGCGAACGATCTCGAGTTCCGCCGTGCGGTGGATGTGCCGACCCTGCGGATCGACGGCATGACCGTGGCGGGAGCCTGACGGCCGTCAGCCCTTGGCGGCGTCGTGCCGCTCGATCGCCTCGATCACCAGGCGCTTCGCCTCGGCCGCATCACCCCACTTGCCCACGCGCACCCACTTCTCGGCCTCCAGATCCTTGTAGTGGGTGAAAAAGTGTTCGATCTGCTGGAAGATGATGCTCGGCAGGTCCTGCCGCTCGGCGACATCGGAGTAGTAGGGGAAGGTGGTGTCCACCGGCACGCAGACCAGCTTCTCGTCACCGCCGTGCTCGTCTTCGAGGTGCAGCACGCCGATCGGGCGGGCTCGCACCACGCAGCCGGGAATGAAGGGGCTGCGGCTGATCACCAGCGCGTCGATGGGATCGCCATCGTCCGAGAGCGTGTGCGGGACGAAGCCGTAGTTCGCGGGATAGCGCATCGGCGTGTGGAGGATGCGGTCCACGAACAGCGCGCCGCTGGCCTTGTCGAACTCGTATTTTACCGGCTCGCCGCCCGTCGGCACCTCGATGATGACATTGAGGTTCTCGGGCGGCTTGTCGCCCACGGGGATCATGTCGATACGCATAGTGGCTCCTTGGGGGCGGCCCCTTAGCGATGCCCATGCTGCGCCGCAACACGGATGCGACGTGGCGAGGCCGGCTGCTACGACCCGCCGCCGAGCACGTTTATCGTGAAGGCGATCACTCCGATGTTGAACACGAAGCCCGCAAAGCAGTGGAGAAGTGCCACCTTGCGGATCGCGCCCGAGGTGATCTCCACGTCGCTGGTCTGGAAAGTCATGCCGAGGGTGAAGGCGAAATAGGCGAAGTCCCAGTAATCGGGACGGACGGTCCCGGGAAAATCGATCCCTCCGCGGTCCCCGCCCTTTTCCGGATCCTGTGAATAGAATGCGTGCGCATAGTGCAGCGCATAGACACTATTGGCGAAGCCCCAGATCAGCAGCAGCGTGCCCACCAGCTTGGCGATCGCCGGCCACTCCCCCGCCTTCGCGCCGTCAAGCTCGCCCGTGATGGCCGCCATTGCGACAAGCGTGAGAAGTGTGGTCAGGCCGAGCACGACCGCCCGGTTGGCATCGTTCTCGGCGGCGTGCCGGCGCAGCGCCGGCGCGTCCGCGTCGCGCAGCAGCGGCACCAGCGAGACGAGGAACACCAGCGCGGCGACGTCGAACGCAAGCGCGGTAGCGTCGCGCCAGTCGCCGCCCGGAAGCGCCAGCTTGATAGCGGCCCCGGCCACGGCCAGCACCACGAGGAACAGCACGAAGCGCATCGGCGCCAATCGATTGCCGATGCGAACCGCGGGCTGCGCGGGAGGGGCGGCCTTGACCATTCGTGGCCCTTAGCGGCTTGCATCACTCGGGGTAAGCGCTTTGCGCGGCGGCCGCTTCCGGCTAAGCGCGCCGCGCCATGAGCAAGAAAACTCCCATCAAGACTCCCCCGCCCATTCGCGGCACGCAGGACATCTTCGGTGCCGATGCCGAGGCCTTTGCCTTCGTGGTCGAAACCTTCGAACGCGTGCGCAAGCTCTATCGCTTCCGCCGCGTGGAGATGCCGGTGTTCGAGCGCACCGAGGTGTTCAGCCGCGCGATCGGGGAGACAACCGACGTCGTCTCGAAGGAGATGTATTCCTTCGAGGACCGCGGCGGCGATAGCCTCACCCTGCGGCCCGAGTTCACCGCCGGCATCGCCCGCGCCTTTATCACCAATGGCTGGCAGCAGCACACGCCCTTGAAGGTGGCGACGCACGGGCCGCTGTTCCGCTACGAGCGCCCGCAGAAGGGCCGCTATCGCCAGTTCCACCAATTGGACGCCGAAATCATCGGCGCGGGTGAGCCGCAGGCGGACGTCGAACTGCTCGCCTTCGCGGACCAGCTCCTGCGCGAACTG
>JAJYQP010000029.1 GCA_021794525.1 Pseudomonadota bacterium
TATGCTGCATCTCCTCGTGCCGCCGCTGCTGGCACTGCGGCACGGCGACGGCGGGCTCGGTTCGTGGCAGGGCGCCGGCGCCACCTCGGCCCACGCGCTCGCCCGCCTGATTGCCGCGAGCGGGGTGCGAATGCGCCCGCTGCGCGATGCGCCGCACTGGGGCTACCAGGTGGCTGCGGCCGGGCAGAGCGTGCTGCAATTCGATGCCGCCCCGCCGCCGCGCCCGCGCGACGCGCGCTTCGGCTGCGCCTCCACGCTCGCTTTCGAGTTCAGCCACGGGCCGTGCCGCATCGTCGTCAACTGCGGCGGCGCCGAAGTGGCCGGCGGGGCGACCCCGGCGCGGATCGAGCAGGGCCTGCGCGGCACTTCCGCGCAATCGACGCTGGTGCTGGACGACGCCAATTCCACCGCCGTGCTGCTCAACGGCCAGGTCGGCAAGGGAGTCGAGGCGGTCGAGTTCACTCGCGCCGCCACCGGCCCGGGCGGGCGGCAGGCGGTCCGCTTCGAGGCCACCCACGACGGCTATGCCGCGCGCTATGCTCTGGCCCACCGACGCACCTTGCTGCTGTCGGCGGACGGGCTGGAGCTGCGCGGCGAGGACGTGCTCGAACCCTCGGGCAAACGGGGGAAGCGCGGCAAGGTCTCGCTCGCGATCCGTTTCCACCTTGCGGCGGGTATCGAGGTGGGCCTGTCGGGGGACAAGCGGGGAGCGGGATTGGCGCTGCCCGACGGCTCCTACTGGCAAATGCGGCTCGGCGGCGATATTTCGGAGGCCGAGCTGGCTATCGAGGAAAGCCTGTGGGTCGATGGCGAAGGCCGCCCCCACGGCACCCAGCAGCTGGTGATCAATGGCCTCGCATCGCGCGGCGGGGGACGCTTCCCCTGGCTGCTCAAACGCATGGGATAGGATTCGTGACTGACAACGTGCCGATCGCGCGGGCGCTTCTCTCGGTGTCCGACAAGACGGGGCTGGCCGATCTCGGCGGCAGGCTGGCGAAGGCGGGGGTGGAGCTGGTCTCGACCGGCGGCACCGCACGGGCGCTGCGCGAGGCGGGGCTCGCGGTCCGCGACGTCTCGGACGTGACCGGCTTTCCCGAGATGATGGACGGGCGGGTGAAGACGCTGCACCCGATGGTCCACGGCGGCCTGCTGGCGGTGCGCGACAATCCCGAGCACGTGGCGGCGATGGAAGCGCACGAGATCGGCGCGATCGACCTCGTGGTGGTCAATCTCTATCCGTTCGAGGACATGGTGATGCGGGGCGCAGACCGCGACACCATCATCGAGAACATCGACATCGGCGGGCCGAGCATGGTGCGCTCGGCGGCGAAGAACCACCGGTTCGTGACCATCGTCACCAACCCCGCCGATTACGACGTGCTTTACGAGGAGCTGGCGGCGAACAACGGGGCGACGACGCTCGCCTTCAGGAAGCGGATGGCGGCCAAGGCCTTTGCCGCCACCGCATCCTACGACAGCATGATCAGCCAGTGGTTCGCCTTCGCCGACCAGCAGCAGCTGTTCCCCGACTTCCTCGCGGTGAACGGAAAGGCCCCGGTCGCGCTGCGCTATGGCGAGAACCCGCACCAGACGGCGGCGCTCTACACGCCCGCCGGCCCGCACGGGCGGGGGATCGCGCAGGCGGAGCAGATCCAGGGCAAGGCGCTCAGCTACAACAACTACAACGACGCCGATGCCGCGCTGGAGCTGTGCGCCGAGTTCCGGGGCGGCGCGCCCGCGGTCGTGATCGTCAAGCACGCCAACCCATGCGGCGTGGCACAGGCGGAGACGCTGCTGGAGGCTTGGCAGCACGCGCTCGAATGCGACAGCGTATCCGCCTTCGGCGGCATCGTCTGCGTCAACACCGAGCTCGACGGGCCGACAGCGGAGGCGATCTGCCAGATCTTCACCGAGGTCGTGATCGCGCCTTCGGTCAGCGAGGAGGCAAAGGCCGCCTTCGCGAAAAAGAAAAACCTGCGCCTGCTGGTGACGGGCGACCTGCCCGATCCGCGCCGCGGCGGGCTGGCGGTGAAGCCGATTACCGGCGGTCTGCTGGTCCAGAGCCGTGACAACGGCGCGATTGCCGAGGGCGATCTCAAGGTCGTGACCAAACGCGCGCCCACGGAGCAGGAACTCAAGGACTGCCTGTTCGCCTGGACGGTCGCACGGCACGTCAAGTCGAACGCCATCGTCTATGCGAAGGACGGGGTTACGGCGGGGATCGGCGCGGGACAGATGAACCGCCGCGATTCCTCGCGTATCGCGGCGATGAAGGCGTCTGAGGCTGCCGAAACGTACGGCTGGGCCGAGCCAAAGACAAAGGGCAGCGCGGTCGCCAGCGACGCCTTCTTCCCCTTCGCGGACGGCCTCCTCGCCGCCGCCCAAGCGGGCGCCACCGCCGTGATCCAGCCGGGCGGCTCGATACGCGACGACGAGGTGATCGCCGCGGCCGACGCGGCCGGGCTGGCGATGGTTTTCACCGGGATGCGCCACTTCCGGCATTGATCCGTTGGATTACGCCCGTTCGTGTCGAGCAGCGAGTCGCAGGCTCGCGCCCGTCGACACACGCAGGTGAGCCTCACGCGCATCTCGACTACGGCGCTCCGCGCCTGCGCCCGATACGAGCGGAGTGGAAATGGCGGGATTTGGCCAAACGCAGATGTCCTTCGCTGAACGACAGGCAACATGGGCGTTCAGACCCTCGACACCGGGAAATCTGTAACCATTCCGGGTTCTCATTAGAAAGACCCCGTGATGAAACTCCTCAGAAACGACCTTTATCGCAATCTCGGGCTGGGCTTCGTGCTCGGCGCGCTTGGCGTGGTGCTGGCCAATCCGGCGCTGGCGCAGGCGATGACCGGGATTTTGTGATTCAGCTTCGCGCCCTTGGCCTCGCGCTCGCGCTCGCGGTCACTGGCGCATCCTGCACCGCGCCCGCGGCTGCGGAAAGCGTGGTTGCGGCGCCCGCTGCCAAACGCATCGCCAAGGAGGGCCCCGGCCTCAGGACCGCGATCTTCTCGGGCGGCTGCTTCTGGGGCGTGGAGGCGGTGTTCAGCCATACCAGGGGGGTGACCAGCGCCGTCTCCGGCTATCACGGGGGCACCGCGCGCTCGGCCAAATACGACATCGTGTCGTCTGGCATGACCGATCATGCGGAGGCGGTGCGCGTCACCTATGATCCGCGCGCCGTCCGCTACGACCAGCTCGTGCAGGTCTTCTTTTCGGTGATCGCCGATCCCACGCTCAAGAACCGCCAGGGCCCCGATGTCGGCCCGCAATACCGTGCCGCGCTGGTGCCCACCAATGCAGAGCAGCTTGCGGTCGCCAGGGCCTATCTCGCGCAGATGAGGACGTCGGGCCTGTGGAAAGCGCCGATCCTCACCGGTATCGAACGCGCGAAGGCGTTCTACCCCGCCGAGACGTATCACCAGGACTTCGCCTTCAAGAACCCGAACCACGGCTATATCCGTGCTTGGGATGCGCCCAAGGTCGCGGCGCTGAAGCGGCTCTACCCCCGCCTCTACAGCGCGAACTTCCAGCGCAACTGACTTGAACGCGCGCGCCCTCGGGCCTAGCTCGGGGACATGGCAGGACACGCGCACGAGCATCGGCCCGGGCACCGCGAATACACGGGTAGCGATCTCGTCGAAGCGGCGCGCGCAACGCTGACGGCCGCCGATGAACAATGGACCGGTATGCGCGAGGCGGTGTTCGAGGAGCTCGCCCGCCACGAGAAGCCCGCCAGCGCCTATGACATCGCCGACAACCTCTCGAAAAGCCGCGGCAAGCGCGTCGCGCCCAACAGCGTCTATCGCATTCTCGACCTCTTCGTGAAGAACAACCTCGCCAACCGGATCGAGAGCGCCAACGCCTATCTGGTGAACACGCACCCGGGCTGCCGCCACGACTGCATCTTCCTGATCTGCGATGATTGCGGCAAGGCCACCCACCTCGACGACGACCGCGTGACCGGCGCTCTGCGCGAGGCCGGTCGGGACGCGGGTTTCGCCGACGTGCGCCCGGTGGTCGAGATGCGCGGGCTTTGCGAGGACTGCGCGGCCTGATTACCTGAGCCACGGCTCGAGCGGGCGGTGCGCCGGGACGGTGAAACCGGAGGAGTGCCTGGTGGCGCCAGCCGCCTTCATCGACAGGGCCGAAAACCGCGTGTAAGGCCCGATTATGAGTGAACGCCCGGCGACCCCGCTGCTCGACACCGTCGATACACCGCGAGACCTCCGCAAGCTCGACCGCAGCCAGCTCCGCCAGCTGGCCGACGAGCTGCGCGCGGAGATGATCGATGCCGTCGGTTCGACCGGGGGGCACCTCGGCTCGGGCCTCGGCGTGGTGGAGCTGACGACAGCGATCCACTACGTCTTCGATACGCCGAACGACAAGCTGGTGTGGGACGTGGGCCACCAGGCCTATCCGCACAAGATCCTGACCGGACGCCGGGACCGCATCCGCACGCTGCGCCAGGGCGGCGGACTCTCAGGCTTCACCAAGCGCAGCGAGAGCGAATACGACCCCTTCGGTGCGGCGCACTCCAGCACCTCGATCAGCGCGGCGCTGGGCTTTGCCGTCGCCAACAAGCTGAAGGGCGAGCCGGGCAAGGGCATCGCGGTCATCGGCGACGGCGCCATGAGCGCGGGCATGGCCTACGAGGCGATGAACAATGCCGAGCAGGCCGGAAACCGCCTCGTCGTCATCCTCAACGACAACGACATGTCGATCGCGCCGCCGGTGGGTGGGCTGTCGGCCTATCTTGCACGCATGGTGTCGAGCAGCGAATATCTCGGCCTGCGCCACCTCGCCTCGAAAGTCGCGAAGAAGCTCAGCCGCCGCGTGCACCACGGGCTCGAGAAGGCCGAGGAGTTCACGCGCGGCATGGTGACGGGGGGCACGCTGTTCGAGGAACTGGGCTTCTATTATGTCGGCCCGATCGACGGCCATAATCTCGATCATCTCTTGCCCGTGCTCGAAAACGTGCGCGACAGCGAGCAGGGGCCCATCCTGGTCCATGTCGTGACCAAGAAGGGCAAGGGCTACGGTCCGGCCGAGAACAGCGCCGACAAGTATCACGGCGTGCAGAAGTTCGACGTCATCACCGGCGAACAGAAGAAAAGCGCGGGCGGACCTCCGGCCTATCAAAACGTCTTCGGCGAAACGCTCGCGAAGCTGGCCGAGACCGACCCCCGGATCTGCGCCATCACCGCCGCCATGCCGAGCGGCACCGGCGTCGACAAGTTCGCGAAGGCGCACCCGGACCGCGCCTTCGACGTCGGCATCGCCGAACAGCACGCCGTCACCTTTGCCGCCGGTCTCGCGGCCCAGGGGATGCGACCCTTTTGCGCGATCTATTCGACCTTCTTGCAGCGCGCTTACGACCAGGTTGTGCACGACGTCGCGATCCAGAACCTGCCGGTGCGTTTCGCCATTGACCGCGCGGGGCTGGTCGGCGCAGACGGCTGCACCCACGCCGGCGCCTTCGATATCACCTATCTCGCCACGCTGCCGAACATGGTGGTGATGGCGGCTGCGGACGAGGCGGAGCTGGTCCACATGACCTACACCGCCGCCGAATATGACGCGGGGCCGATCGCGCTGCGCTACCCGCGCGGCAATGGCGTCGGCGTGGCCCTGCCGGAGACGCCCGAACTGCTCGAGATCGGCAAGGGCCGCGTCGTGCGCCACGGCAGTAAGGTAGCGATCCTCTCGCTCGGCACCCGGCTTGCGGAAGCACTAAAGGCGACCGACCAGCTCGAGGCCAAGGGGCTATCGACCACCGTCGCCGACCTGCGCTTCGCAAAGCCCCTCGACACGGCGCTGATCGACCGGCTGATGCGCAGCCACGAGGTGGTGGTGACGGTCGAGGAGGGCGCCATCGGCGGCCTCGGGGCGCATGTCCTGACCCACGCCAGCGACGAGGGGCTGCTGGACAACGGCCTCAAGATCCGCACCATGCGCCTGCCCGACGTGTTCCAGGATCACGATGACCCGATGAAGCAATACGACGAAGCCCGCCTCAACGCCCCGCACATCGTCGATGCGGTCCTGAGCGCGCTGCGGCACAACAGCGCCGGGGTGGAGGAAGCGCGGGCTTAGGGAGCTAAAGCCAGCGCCACACACCCGCCGGTATGCCCGCGGCCGGCAGGTGCGCCCAGCTGACCGCCAGCCACCCCGCAACCGCTGCCGACCAGAGCAGCGGTCCCGCGTGCGCAAGTCTCATCCAACGCGGCCAGTAGCTCGTTTTGCTCTCCCACTCCGACCACGCTGCGCCCATCAGCGCCTCTTTCTTGCGATCCTGCAGATGCGCGCCGACCAGTGCGAGGACGAGGATCGCGCAGCCCACGATCACCGTGCGCCAGCTCCACCACAAAGCAATGTGGCTCAGGGCCCAGAGCGCGAAGCCCCACATCATCGGGTGGCGCGTTACATGGAACACGCCTTGGGGGGCTTGCGTGGCCGCACGTTCCGCGCCCGGGGCGGGCAGGGCCGGATTGCCTCGGAACGAGCCGAGAAACAGTACCAGCGCGGGCAGGGTCAGGAGCGTCGCGAGCAGCCACCCGCCGTCGCCCGTTGCGCCGCTGAGGTCGGCGGGCGGGGCCGCGCGGAACGCCAGCGCCATCCAGACCATGCAGGCAGCCGCAACCAGCGAATAGGCCACCATGAATCCTGTTGGGCCAAGTGGCTTCACCAGTGACGCTCGCAAGGGGTGCGACAGCGCGAAATGGGTGCCGACAAGGGCGATGCTGGCGGCGGCGAGCGCGGCGATCGGGTCCATCGATGATCCTCCCAGCCCGACCATACCCGTTCGTGGCGAGCGAAGTCGAGACACCTCGCGCCGCGTGTCTCGGCTTAGCTCGACACGAACGGAGCTGGGATCAGCGGGCGGGTTGCGGTCCGATCGCCAGCAATTGCACCTTGAACAGCAGCGTCGCGCCTCCGGGGATCGGTCCCCGTCCGACGGGGCCGTAGGCGAGCAGGGCCGGGGCGGCGAGCTCGAGGGTGTCGCCAACGCCCATCTCCGGGATCGCCAGTTGCCAGGCCTTGATCAGCCGCCCGAGCGGGAAGGTTGCCGGTTCCCCGCGATCGAAGCTCGAATCGAAGGTCGTGCCGTCGGTGAAGGTGCCCGCATAATGAACCGTTACGACATCGGAAACGGTCGGATGTGCGCCGCTGCCGTCGCCCGCGATCCGTCGCCACTTGAGCCCGCCGGGAAGGTAACGCCAGCCGTCAGCGGGCTTCAGCGCGGCGATATAGGCCTGCTGGGCATTGTGCCACGCGATGTCCTGCGACCGGTCGATAGCAGGTGCTTCGTCCTGCGCCAGAGCGGGCATGGCAACGAAGGTAAGCGCAAGGATAGACACCAATCTCATCGGTCGTAGGCTTTCGGGAGGTCGCTGGTGTCGAGATCGCGATAGCGGCGGGCGAGCGCTCGCTGGTGATCGTCCTGCGGCTGCTCCACGCCGTCGATGATGACGCGTTCGGGGGCGCTGGTGACCTCGAGCGGGTCGCCGTCCCAGACGACGAGGTCGCCCGCCGCGCCGGGCTTGAGCACGCCCGCGCGGCCACCCATCCCCGCGATGTCTGCCGGGACCGAGCTGATTGCGGCGAAGGCCTCGCCCCAGCTCAGCCCGGTGGCGCCCGGAACCTTGGTCAGCGCGACCATGTTGCCAGCGAACTGCGGCAAATTGCTCGGCTGGTCGCCGCTACCACCGCCGACCGGCGCGATCGCGACCTTGACCCCGGCCCGGACCATCCGCCCGACATTGCTCTGGGTCGCTGCCATCTGCTCGAAGCTGGCGGGGAGGTCGTTCATGGCATTGGCGATCACCGGCACGCCCGCGGCTGCCAGCTCGCGGGCGACCATCCATCCCTCGCTCGCACCGGCAATCACGATTCTGAGGCGCGGAAATTCGCCCTTGAGCGCCAGGACGGCGCGAATATCGGCGGCGCGCTCGACGTTGACGTAAAGCGGCTGCGCTCCGTTGACCACTGGCACCAGCGCCGCGGCGTCGAAGCGGGTCAGCAGCACGTCTTCGCGGACGGCGGCATTGTCGATCAGTCGCGTGTCGATCGGGAGATCGTCTCCGGTCGTGACCTGTCCGGTGCGGCGGGTGCCCGCGATCTTCGAATCGCTTCCATACTGCCGCGCCTCGCGCAGCGCGTTGCGGAGCACCGCATGCGCGCTCACCCGGCTGCCACCTGCGATGCGCGCACCGGTTTCGCCCAGTACGACCATCTGGAAGGCGCGCGGGCGCATGACCATGTCCGGATCGGCCCCGAGATCGACGATTGCCCCCTGCCCGCCGAAGATCGAGCCCGAAGGCTGCGCCATCACGCTCGCGCGGGTTACGCCCTTCCCGCGCGCCACAGCGACATGCTGCGATGCAGGGTTGAGCGCCGGTACCACGTCGAGCGCTGCGCCGAACGGCGAACCGCGCGCAGAGATGTCGTTCGATTCCTGAACTCCGCCCGCATCGGCAAGGCCGAGCGTGGTCAGCGCCGCGAACAGGCCGGGGGTGACCCATTTGCCCGTTCCATCCACCGCCTGGATTCCTGCGGGCACCGGGACGCCCGGCCCGGCTGCGACGACCTTGCCGCTGCGCACCACGACGGTCGCGCCCTGCATTGGCTCCGACCCGTCACCCGTTGCGACGGTCGCACTGGTAATGGCGAAATCCTGCGCGGTGGCCGGGGCGGCGAGCGCCACGAGGGCCGCACCGAGAAAAAAGCGGGCGCTCATTTCACGTCTCCCGCGCCGGGCTGGCCGAGCTCGAAATCGGTCACTGGCCGCAGTCGCGGATCGGCGGAATCGTAGAGCAGCGCGCCATCGACCCAGACCCGCTCGGGCCGCGAATAGACGCTGAGCGGGTTGCCGTTCCACAGCACCACATCGGCCATCTTGCCCGGCTCGAGGCTGCCGGTCATCTTGTCGATCCCCATCGCATGGGCGGGGTTGAGCGTAATCCAGCGGATCACCTCGGCGTCGCTGATCGGGATGCCAATTCGCCGTCCGGCGGCAGCGGCCTTGCTCGCTTCCTGGTTGAGGCGCTGGATGCCGTTCTCGTCATCCGAGTGGATCACCACGCAGGCACCCTGTTTGAACAACAGCGCGGCGTTTTCCGGAATGCCATCGTAGCTTTCCATTTTGAAGCCGTACCAGTCGGCCCAGATGGCAGAGCAGATGTCGTTTTCCTTGAGCAGATCGCCGATCTTGTAGCTTTCGACCGCGTGGTGGAAGGTCGCGACCTTGTAGCCCATCTCCCTGGACATATCGATCACCTGCGCCATCTCGTCCGCGCGGTAGCAATGGTTGTGGAGCAGGATCCTGCCGTCCATCACCCCCTTCAACGTCTCGTTGGCGAGATTGCGCTTCTTGCCATCGTCCGCCTTGGCGTCGAGCCAGGTCTGGCGATTGACCGCGAAATTGCCCATCCGGGTGGAAGGCATACGGCCCTTGGCGCCGTAGACGCGCTTCGGGTTCTCCCCGCAGGCCATCTTCATGCCATAGGGCGCGCCGGGGAACTTCATGCCCTGCACCGTGCGCGCGGGCACGTTCTTTAGGGTCACCGAGCGCCCGCCCATCAGGTTTGCCGAGCCGGGCAGGATCTGGAGCGAGGTCACGCCGCCATGCGCCATTGCCCGGGTGAAGCCCGGATCCTGCGGCCAGACCGAGTGTTCCGCCCAGACCTCGGGCGTGGTGGGGTCGGTCGCTTCGTTGCCGTCCGAATGGGCCTGGACCGCAGGGCTTGGATAGACGCCGAGGTGGCTGTGGATGTCGATGATGCCGGGGGTCACGAACTTGCCGCTCGCGTCGATTCGGTCATAGGCATCGGTGGCAAGCTCCGCCCCCCCGACTGCCACGACCTTGCCGTCGCGCAGCAGCACCGTGCCATTGTCGATGCGCTTGCCCGTCCCGTCGAACACGATCGCCCCCGTCAGTGCCACCGGGCGTCCCGGATAGGGCCTGTAAGTGGAGGGGTAGGGGTTCTCGTTGACGACGGGCTTGGGCGCTGCGGAGGCGTTCTTGGTGCTGTTCCCGCTGCCGGTGGTGGCGCAGGCCGAGAGCGCCAGCGCCCCCAGACTTGCGACGAGATAACGCTGCTTCATTCGGCTTGCCCCTTCTGGCCGGTATCAGTTGGCGGCGGGATGGACGCCCGCCGCCTGCGGCTCGGCA
>JAJYQP010000095.1 GCA_021794525.1 Pseudomonadota bacterium
GCGGCAATCGCGGGTGACCGGACGGTGGAACTGCCCGTCACACTCGATCCAGCCGATGCCCAGGCTATCGTCGAAGCGGCTCGGGTCCGCGCTGCCACGGCGGGCGACCGTTTCCGCGTCCGGATCGCCTCGCTCGACGAGCGGTTCGCGCCGGGCCGCCTCGTTGCTCTTGCAAACGGCACAGTGTGCCGCGTCGAGGGGTGGGAATGGCGCGACGGCGGCGTCGAGCTGGACCTGTCGCGCAGCGGTACGACAGTGGCGCTCGCGCCGGCCGGCGATGGCGGCGCGGCGTGGCGCCCGGCGGATCGTCTGCCCGCGCCGACCCGCCTGCAGGCCTTCGAACTTCCGTGGGATGGATCGGGCGCCGCCAATGTCGCGCGTATTCATTGCGCTGTGGGAGCGGGCGACGGTCGCTGGCCCGGCGCAGCGCTCTATGTGGAAGCCGGCGGCGGGCTGGTGCCCATCGGTTCGACTGGCACGCGGCGCGCTATTGGCGGCGTCCTGCTCGCACCGCTCGCAGGCTCCCCGGGGGTCATGTTCGAACCATCCGCCCGGATCGAGCTTGCCTGCGACTGGAGCGAGGCGCAATTCGCGACGGTCGATGGCGCCGCCCTGGCGGCAGGCGCCAATCGCGTGCTGATCGGCGACGAGGTCATCCAGTTCATGGTGGCCGAGCCTCTCGGCGCAGGCCGCTGGCGGCTGTCCGGCCTGCTGCGCGGGCGCGGCGGTACCGAGGCGGAGGCTCTCCGTGGGCATGCCGTCGGTACGCTGGTCGTGCTACTGGACGATCGCCTGACTCTCCTCGAACCGGGCGCGATCGATCCCTCGGCGGACCGGGTTGCGGCCATCGGCAACCCAGATGCGGAGCCGGTGTTTGCCTCGGTTCGGACTCCCGGGCGCTCACGTGCACGCTGGCCCCGGTGCACCCTGCGAGCCGCATTCTCCCCGATGGATCCCTCGCGCTCGAATGGACACGGCGCGCGCGCGGGCAATGGGGCTGGCTTGACGGCGTCGAAACGGCACTGGTCGAGGAGGTCGAGAGCTATGAGATCGGGGCGGGGCCGACCGCCGCACCGATCCGGTCCTGGTCCAGCGCGACCACGCTGCTGACGATCGAGATGCCGGAGCTGGTCGATCTTCCGGCCGGAACGACAATCTGGGTGCGGCAGCTCGGCAGCTTCGCCCGCTCTCCCGCCCTGCCGCTTCACCTCATTGACTGAACCAGAAGGATTTTCGCAATGCCGCTCCCCGTGATCACCCAGTCCCGCAGTGCCCGCCTCGACCTGCCCTATCTTTTCCCCGGTCAGGCGCAGAAGGAGGCATTCGTCAACGAGGCCATTGCCCGGCTCGATGCGCTGGTGCAGCCTGCGATCGCAGGCGTCGCGACAACGCCGCCGCTCGATCCGGCCGCCGGGCAATGCTATATCGTCGGCGCTGCTGCGGAGGGCGCGTGGGCGGGCCACGTGGACGAACTCGCGAGCTGGGCGCAGACCCAGTGGCTGTTCACGATGCCGCGACCCGGTGCGATCGTCTTCGACCTGTCGGCACAGTGCCTCGTCCGCTTCGACGAGGCGGACGGATGGCGACGGGCTGCGGCACCTGCGCAAGTGTCCGGAGGCTCGGTCCAGGATGTCGAGGTCCGGGCCGCCTTGGCGGCAACTGTTGCCGCTTTGCAGCACCTTGGAATTTTAGCGGAATGATCGGAACCGACTTGCGGGGCGCGGGTTGGGCGGGCAGAGGAAACGGGATTCGGATAACCGGCATCGCCCTCCGGCGTGGTTCGAGAGGTAATAATGCAACAGTTCCCGGATTTTGTTTGCTTGCCTCCGTTTGGGGGAAAAGTTAGAAACCCCACCATTCGGTGGCATCAATTCGCAAAAGGGGAATATAACATGCGGAAATACGTCATTGGACTGGCGATGGCCTCGACGGCCCTTGCCACTCCGGCGCTCGCACGGGATGACGCCTGGTACGTCGGTCTCGAAGGCGGTGCCATGCTCGTCGAAGACGTGCAGTTCGACGTCAGCGGCGGTCCTGAACAGAACCGTCTGGCCTTCGACGCCGGCTACGACTTCGGCGGTCTCGTCGGCTATGACTTCGGCGCGTTCCGCCTCGAAGCCGAAGCCAGCTATCGCCGTGCTGACCTCAACACCTTTGAAGCGGGTAGCAGCGGCGTCCTCACCAACGGCGTCGTCCGTCCGGCGGGTACTTACGCAGCTGTTGGATCGACCGACTCGCTCAGCTTCATGCTGAATGGCCTGCTTGACTTCGGTCCTGACGACGGGCTGCAGGGCTATGTCGGTGGCGGCGTCGGCGTTGCCCGCACCGCGATCAATGCGATTCTGACCACCGGATCGAGCACCATCGACGACAGCGACAGCGGCTTTGCCTGGCAGGCTCTCGCCGGTGTTCGTGCCCCGATCTCGGACAACTGGGACGTCGGCCTGCGCTATCGCTTCTTCAACGCGAGCAATGTCAATGTCACCGACAATCGTGGCCGTACCCTCAGCGACGATGTCCGTTCGCACTCGCTGCTCGGCACGCTGACCTACAACTTCGGTGCGCCGGAGGCTCCGCCGCCGCCGCCTCCGCCGCCGCCTCCGCCGCCTCCGCCGCCTCCCCCGCCGCCTCCGCCGCCTCCGCCGCAGTGTGAGTCGGGTCCGTACATCGTGTTCTTCGACTGGGATAAGTCGGACATCACGCCGGAAGCGGCCACGGTTCTGGACAGCGCGGTTTCGGCCTACGCGAACTGTGGCAATGCCTCGGTCATGCTGGCTGGTTACACCGACCGTTCCGGTACACCGCAGTACAACCTGGGCCTCGCGGCTCGCCGCAACGACTCGGTCCGCGGTTACCTGACCTCGCGCGGCGTGCCCGATGGCCGCATCTCGAGCGAAGCCTTCGGTGAGGCGAACCCCCGCGTTCCCACCGCCGACGGTGTCCGTGAGCTGCAGAACCGCCGCGTGGAGATCACCTACGGTCCGGGTTCGGGCATGTAAGCTCCGCGACAGCGTGAAAATGAACGAGGGGCCGGAGCAATCCGGCCCCTTTTTCGTTTAAGGGTCGGACAGTCGAAGGAGTTGCCCTAATGCACCGCCCTGCCAGGTATATCGTCGCCCTACTCGCCACCGCCGCAGCTACGGCCTGCACGAGCGTGGGCGACATCCCCACCGATCGGGTCGGGCAGGCGACGCTGAGCTTCGCCAACGGCCTGCCGGCAGGGACGGTCCAACTGGTGGCCGATGGTGCCAGCGTCTCTGCGATCGTGGCCGTGACCGGCCTTCCCGAGGGGCAGCACGGGTTTCACCTTCACGCCGTCGGCAAATGCGAAGCACCGGATTTCACTTCGGCCGGCCCGCATCTCAATCCTGGCGGCAGAACGCACGGAACCATGTCGAGTGGCGGGGCCCATCTCGGCGACATGCCTAATTTGACCGTAGGTGCCAGCGGAACCGCCACTGCGACGATCCCGCTTGCAGGCCCGCGCGACACCACCCTGGCGTCAATTTTCGATTCCGATGGAACCGCCGTGGTGATCCACGCCGATCCTGACGATTATCGCACGGACCCCGCCGGCAATGCCGGCAAGCGGATCGCGTGCGGTGTGATCAGGCGGAGTTAGCCACGGCCACAGCGTCGCGCGCACGGGCCTCGATCGAGGCTTCCGCTGCAGGTAGGGCCCGATACGCGAACACGAGCAGCACGATTGAAATCGGTGCGACCGCGATGAGTGACAGCACACCGACACGCATGCTCCCCGAAAGCTCGGAAATCTGCCCCACCATGTATGGGCCGATCGCCAGACCGACGAGCGTGGTCGAGAGGAAAAAGGCGGCAGTAGCCGTTCCGCGCATCCGCGGCAGGACGAGATCCTGCGTGGTTGCCGCCGCTGCTCCCAATGCGGTCGCCGCGAACATTCCCTGCAGGAAATTCATCGTGTAGAAAACGATGCTGTTTTCCGTCGTAAAGCCGATCAAGATCGGGATGACCGGCGCGACGATGCCGAACATGATAACGACAATACGGCCCGACGGGTTGCGTGCGCGCAGGGCATCCGACATCCGACCGCCAAGGATCACGCCGAGGAAGCCCGAAACGGCACCGTTGGCGCCCAGCACGAAGGCCAGCTCAGCCTTGGGCAGCTTCAGGACCGTCTCCGCATAGGGGGCTGCCCAGAACGCAATCGCGTAAGCTCCGAGCGCAACCAGCCCATAGCCGAGCGCCGTGCAAATGAAGGCAGGCGTCCCCCAGATCAGCCTGAATGTCGCGGGATCGCGAAGGCGCAGGGTCGAGGCCCAGGAGAAGACGGCGTAATATCCGAACGCCATCGCCGACCACTGGGGCAGGTTGCCCGTGACCCCGATCATCACCCAGGCAAGTGCGATCATCGCCGTCGCAAAAGCGAGGTTGGCGACCACTGCCATGGCTCCGCGCTGTGCGGCATGGAACAGCGTGAAGGGCGGGAGCAGCATGGAGAGGTCGGAGAAGAAGTCCCGCAACGGGTGACGTCCGCTGTTCTCCGCCGGAGCGCGCGGCGGCTCATGCAATGTGGCCACCCATCCCGCCAGCAGCAGTCCGGGCAGGCCGACGACGAGAAACGCAGCCTGCCATCCGACCAGGCCGCCAATGCCGCCCCCCGGATAGGCAGCGTCCCAGACCTTCGAAATCTGCGCCCCGATGAGGAGCGAGACCCCGCCCCCGATGTAGAGGCCCGACGAGTAAATCGCGAGAGCGGTGCCGCGCTTTTTCGCCGGGAAATAGTCGGATATCAGCGAGTAGGCCGTCGGGCTCGCGGTTGCCTCGCCCACGCCGACACCCATGCGAGCGAGCGAAAGCGACAGGTAATTCCTCGCCAGGCCAGAAAGCGCGGTCATGGTGGACCACAGGGCGAGGCCGATGGTCAGCAGCCTAACCCGGTGCCAGCGATCCGCCAGCCGTCCGAGCGGCACACCGAAAAGCGCGTAGAAGACCGCGAAGGCGGCTCCGCCCAGGAACCCGAGCTGCCCGTCCGTGAGATCGAGATCGCGCTTGATATCGACCGCCAGGATCGAGAGAATCTGGCGATCGATGAAGTTCATGATGTAGACGATGACGAGGACGCCAAGCACGTACCAGCTATAGCCGGGAACACGATCCTCGCGCTCGGAGGTAAGGTCTGCGGTTGTGTCCGTCAATGTCCTCACCCCGCCGTTACGGATTCATCCTCTGCATAGGGGGTGCTATCGGTAACGCCCGCATCGGCAAAGCCTTTTCGCCGCAAGCGGCAGGAATCGCACAGCCCGCACGCTATGCCGTCATCGGTCGGATCATAGCAGGACCAGCTCCAGGCAGGGTCCAGTCCCAGCCGGACGCATTCGCGGGCGATATCGGCCTTGCTCATGTGCTGGAGGGGGGCGTGAATCGTGAACAGTGCGCCCTCGACGCCGGCCTTTGTGCCGAGCCGCGCGGTTTCGGCGAAGCTGGCGATGAATTCCGGCCGACAATCGGGATAGCCCGAATAGTCGATCGCGTTCACGCCGATGAACACATCGCGCGCGCCGGCCGTCTCGGCGAAGGCAGTGGTGAGCGCGAGAAACACGAGATTGCGCGCCGGGACATAGGTTACGGGTATGCCCGTCTCCACCCCGGTCTTCGGCACGGCGATATCCGAGGTCAGCGCCGAACCGCCAAACACGGTCAGGTCGAGCGGCAGAATGACATGGCTGGCAACGCCCAGCCGCTGTCCGATCGCGCGCGCCGCCTCAAGTTCCCGGCGGTGCCTCTGCCCATAATCGATGCTCAGCGCGTGGACGGCATGGCCACGCTCGCGCGCAATCGCCGCGACCACCATGGAATCAAGGCCGCCCGACAGCAGGACGACGGCAGGGTCAGCCTGCCTCGTGGCGGAGCTGGTTGGCATGGCGGTCGGGCGCTATTTGCAGGCGCCGGTGCGGCGCGCTTCGGACCGGAACTGGAACGGCAGGCCGCCCTCGACGCCCTGGCTTTCGATCTGGACCAGCGATGCGGTCTCTCGCCGCACGCTCGTCCGGCCATAGCCATTGCCCTTGCAGGTGTACTGGACCGTCACCTTATCCGCCGCATCCTCGACCACGTAACGGCTGCAGGCGCTGCCCGCGTGGCGTAGCTGGACGAGCTGGATCGGGTCGCCGAGGCAGATCGTCCGGGACGGGCCGCCATCGCGCGAACTCACCGACCATTGACCGGGCTGCAGATGTGTCAACAGACCCATCGAATCCCCCGCCGCGGCCGCTAGCGGTGCAGCGGCAGCGCATGCCGCCAGGGCAAGGACAATCGATCCCGTCTTTTGCATTAGTTCGAACCTTCGCTCACAGCTGACCATACCAGACCCGGCCCGCCTGTCGTTCGCGGCTCGATCAAAATATAGGGCACGCCGGCGAAAAGCGCCAGACATTCCCTTATGCCTCGACCACGAACTCGCGCGAGCAGAAGGCGCAATCGATGACGATGTCGCCAGCGTCATTGCGCATCTCGGCGCGTTCGTCTTCCGAGAATCGGGCGAGCACTTGTTGATAGTGTTGCGGGCTGCAGCGGCAGCCACGCGCGATCGGGGGCCCGGCGAAAACGCGCACCTCCTCTTCCTCGTGATACAAACGCCAGACGATTGCATCGAGCGACAGGTCGCCGTCCAGCAGCTCTCCCTCGCTGATCGACCCTGCGAGTGTCGCGACGTGTTCCCATTCGGGATGATCGAATCGCGTGTGAAGCCTTTCGCGGCCTTCCTCCCCCTCGGGCAGATGCTGCACGAGCAATCCCGCCGCGCGGCAGTGACCCCCCTCGGTGGAAATCGCGACACGGATCAGCGTCGGCACCTGCTCGGATTGCATGAAATAGCCTTGGACGGCTGAGGCCAGCCCGGACCCTTCCAGCGGCACGATCCCCTGATACCGGCCCTTCGCGTTAGCGAGGTCGAAGGTGATCGCAAGATAGCCCCCCGACTTGCTGGACCCGAACAGGTTCTCCAGCGATGGTTGCGGGCCGAGGGCAGCGATGCGGTCGGCATCGAAATCGACGTAGCCGCGCAGCTCGTCGCCGCGAAAATCGCAGACCAGCAGTCGCACCGGGCCGTCCTCGGTTTGCGCCTGCACGGTCGCCTGCGAGCCATCGTCCTTGAGCAGCGATCCGGCAAGCGCAGTCAGCACCAGCGCCTCGGCAAGAAGGCGGGTGATTGCCGGAGGGTAGGCGTGGGCGGACAGGATCGTGTCGAGCACACCCTCCAGCCGCACGACGCGACCGCGTGCGTGCCGGGCCGGGATGGTGAAGCCGAGGACCTGGTCGGCGGTGATCTCGGGGTGGGTCAGGCTGATTTCGGTCATGGCCCCGGAATATGGGGAGCAAAACCCGCGGACGGAACCCCTCAGAGCTTGCCGAAGCACCACAGCAGGACGGACTTCTGCGCGTGGATACGGTTCTCGGCCTCGTCGAACACCGCGGAGCGCGGGCCTTCGAAAACTTCCTCGGTCACCTCCTCGCCGACATGGGCGGGCAGGCAATGGAGGAACAGCGCATCCGGCTTCGCGCCGTCCATAAGCGCCGCATTGACCTGGTAAGGCGCCATCGCGGCAAGCTTGTTATGGGTGTGCTCCTGCCCCATCGACACCCAGGTATCGGTCACGATCACATCCGCTCCGCGCGCGGCCGCGGCAGCATCCTGCGTCAGCACCACGGTCGATCCGGCAGCGCGCGCCAACTCCACGAACTCTGCGTCGGGTTCGTAGCCTGCCGGGGTCGCCACCCTGACGTTGAACCTGAACAGCGCCGCGGCTTCGAGGATCGAATGCAGCACGTTGTTGCCGTCTCCCATCCAGGCGAGCTCGAGCCCGGGGAGCGCCTTGCCGCGCTGGACCAGGGTGAGCAGGTCGGCAACGATCTGGCAGGGGTGCGAGCGGTCGGTGAGACCGTTGATGACGGGCACGGTGGCGTGCTGCGCGAGTGCCTCGGCCTTGGCGTGATCGTCGGTGCGGATCATCACGCAATCGACCATCCGGCTGAGCACCCGCGCCGTGTCGGCAATGCTTTCGCCGCGGCCGAGCTGGCTGGTGCCCGAATCTAGGATCAGCGCCGACCCGCCGAGCTGGCGCATGGCAATGTCGAAGCTGACCCGCGTCCGGGTCGAGGCCTTCTCGAAGATCATGCCGAGCACATGGCCCGCCAGCGGCGCGTCGGCGTCAGGCGCCCCTTTCGGCCAGCCAGCGCGCGCCGTCTTGCGGTCGATCGCCTCGGACAGCATGGCCGCAATCGCATCGCCGCCCGCGGCGGAGAGCGACAGGAAGTGCCGTGGGCCGCCGGGCGCTGCCATCACGCGGGCTCGAACACGTAGTCGGCGGCGCCGGCACTGAGCTTGTCGAGGAACTCGTCGAACTCCTCGTCGCCAGCCACCAGTGGCGGCAGGACACGCAGCGTGTTGTCCCCCGCGGCCACCGTCAGCAGCCGGTGATTGTCGCGCAGGTGGACGTAGAAGGGCCGTGCCTCGACCTTCATTTTCAGGCCAAGCATCAGCCCTTTGCCGCGCACGCATTCGAACAGCTCGGGGTAATTGCCGATGAACTGTTCGAGGCGGCTGCGCAGCCGCTCGCCCTTCTCGGCCACGGCGTCGAGGAAGGTTTGGTTCGCGACCGCGTCGAGCACTGCCTCGCCCGCCGCCATCGCCAGCGGGTTGCCGCCATAGGTCGAACCATGCGTACCGATCACCATGCCGCGCGCGGCGTGCTCGGTCGCGAGACAGGCGCCGAGCGGGAAGCCGCCGCCGATGCCCTTGGCGGTCGCCATGATGTCGGGCGTGACACCGTAATGCTCGTAGGCATAGAGCTTGCCGGTGCGGGCAACGCCGCACTGGACCTCGTCGAAGACCAGCATCAGGTCGTGCTCGTCGCACAATGCGCGCAGGCCCTTGATGAAATCGTCCGAAGCGGGGCGAATGCCGCCCTCGCCCTGGATCGGCTCGATCAGGAAGCCGGCGGTGTTCGGGCCCATCAGCGCCTTCGCGCTATCGAGATCGTCGAACTCGGCATATTTGAACCCGGCGAGCAGCGGCAGGAAGCCCTTGTGCATCTTCTCCTGATTCGAGGCGCTGATGGTCGCCATGGTCCGCCCATGGAAGGCATTCTTGAAAGTAATCAGCTCGAACTTGTGATCGTTGCCGACGTGCTGGTGATAGGCGCGCGCGGTCTTGATCGCGCATTCGACCGCCTCGGCGCCCGAATTGGTGAAGAACACAGTGTCAGCGAAGGTCATTTCCACCAGGCGCTGGGCGAGGTGTTCCCCCTGCGGGCTGCCATAGAGGTTGGAAACGTGCATGAGCTTCGCGGCCTGTGCCTGGATCGCGTTGATGAGCCCTTCGTGCGAATGGCCAAGCAGGTTCACCGCGATGCCGCTGGCGAAGTCGAGGTAGCGCGTACCGTCCTCGTCGATCAGGTGGCAGTGATCGCCTTCCACCGGACGGACGCCGGAGCGGGGATAGACGGGCATCAAGGGGGTAATCGACATGAGGTGCTCCGCGAGAATTCAAATCGGGCCAAAAGCAAATGGCGGCCCCCAAGGGAACCGCCATGCTGTGTTTCCGGCTGGTCTGTCCGGCCCCGCTGTCCCGGCCGAACCGGGGGCGGGGCCACCCCTCATTCGCTGACCGGAACGAGGTTGACCGCCGAATGCTTGCCACGTCGGTCGACTTCGAGGTCGAAGCTGTAGCGTTCGCCCTCGTTCAAGCCGCCGAGGCCAGAGCGTTCGACCGCACTGATGTGCACGAAGGCATCGGGCTGGCCGTCGTCGCGGGTCAGGAAGCCAAAGCCCTTCTGGCCGTTGAAGAACTTGACCGTGCCGGTCGCCTTCTCGCCGGTCAGTTCCCGTTGCGGAGCACCGCCGCGATCGCCGAAGCTGCCGCCACCGCCACCGCCGCGTTCCTGGACCTCGATCACGTCGCCCACGATCTGGAGGTCCTGCGCCGAGATCTTCCCGCCGCGATCGACGAGGTTGTAGGCGAGCTCCTGCCCTTCGGCGAGGCCCTGGAGGCCCGCACGTTCGACGGCGCTGATATGGACGAACACGTCCTCACCGCCGCCCTTCTGCT
>JAJYQP010000006.1 GCA_021794525.1 Pseudomonadota bacterium
AGCGCGCCGTAAAGGCGGGTTACGCGCGGGATTACCAGCCAGCGTGAACACCGGCCGGGTCCCCAACCAGCGCGCGATCATCGACCGGCGCGCGCTGGCGGATACCATCGACCAGCTCCACAAGGACGTCGGCCCGGCCGCGCGTCCGGCCATCGTCGGCGTACTGAAGGAGGCGCTGCGGGCGGGGCGAGAGGAACTCGACCGCCGGCTCGCGGCTCGCCCTGCCGCGGGACACGAGATCACCGCCGGGCACACCTTCCTGGTCGATCAGCTGGTGCGCGTCATCTTCGACCACGCCTCGGGGCACCTCTACCCCGCGCACAACCGAACCTCTGCCGAGCGCGTCGCGATCATGGCGGTGGGAGGCTACGGTCGTGCCGAGATGGCACCGCGCTCGGATGTCGACATCGCCTTCATCACCCCGCAGCGCAATGCGCCGTGGTGCGAGCAGGTTGTCGAGGCGATGCTCTACCTGATGTGGGATGTAGGGCTGAAGGTCGGCCATTCGAGCCGCACGCCGTCCGACATCGTCAGGCTGGCGCGCGAGGATCTGACCATCCGCACCGCGCTCCTGGAAGGGCGTTATCTCTGGGGTGACGAGGCGCTTTACGACGAGGCGGGCCGCCGTTTCCGCGAGGAGGTGGTAGCCGGGACCGAGCGGCAATTCGTCACCCAGAAACTGGCCGAGCGCAACGAGCGGCACAAGCGCATGGGGGACAGTCGCTATGTCGTCGAGCCCAACGTCAAGGAGGGGAAGGGCGGCCTGCGCGACCTCCAGACGCTTTACTGGATCGGGAAATATATCCACCGGGTGCGCAGCGCATCCGAGCTTGTCGAGGTGGGTCTCTTCACCGGCGCCGAGTATCGCAGCTTCCGTCGCGCCGAAGGCTGGCTGCAGGCGGTCCGCTGCCATCTCCACGCCATCACCGGGCGGGCCGAGGACCGGCTGACCTTCGACCTCCAGCGCCAGATCGCCGAGCGGATGAACTTCGCCGATCGGCCGGGCAAGAGCGCGGTCGAACGCTTCATGCAGTTCTATTTCCTCCAGGCGAAGCGGGTGGGGGCGCTGACCGGCATCTTCCTTGCCCATATCGACCAGGAATTCGCGCAGAAGACGCGGGCCAGCGGGTTCTTCGCCGGTTTCCGCAGCCGACCGCGCCATGTCCGCGGCTATGTGGTGCATGGCGGGCGCATCGCGGCCCCCTCGGCCGACTGGTTCGCGAAGGACCCGGTGCGCCTCGTCGAGGTGTTCCAGCTCGCCGAGGCGGAGGATCTCGAGGTCCACCCCGAGACCATGCGCCTCGCCAATCGCGAGAGCGGGCGGATCGACGCGGACGTGCGCAACGACCCGCGCGCCAATGCGCTGTTCCTCGATCTGCTGACCGGCCGCAACGACCCTGAAAAGGCACTGCGCTGGATGAACGAGGCCAATGTCTTCGGCCGCTTCGTTCCCGATTTCGGGCGGGTGAACGCCCAGATGCAGTTCGACATGTACCATCACTACACGGTGGACGAGCACACGATCCGCGCGATCGGCCTCCTGAGCCGGATCGAGAAGGGGTTGCTGGAGGCCGATCATCCGCGCTCGACGCGGCTCATCCACAAGGTCGGCAGCCGCCGGGTCGCCTATGTCGCCGCGCTGCTGCACGATATCGCCAAGGGGCGCGGCGGGGATCACTCGATCCTCGGCGCGGAGGTGGCGGAGCGGCTGTGCCCGCGTTTCGGCCTTACCGAGAGCGAGGCCGAGATGGTCGCCTGGCTGGTGCGCGAGCATCTGCTGATGAGCGCCACCGCCTTCAAGCGCGACCTCGCCGATCCCAAGACGATCGAGGATTTCGTCGCCCGCGTGCAGAGCGCCGAGCGGCTGCGCCACCTGATGATCCTAACCGCGATCGATATTCGCGCGGTGGGACCGGGCACCTGGAACAGCTGGAAGGGCCAGCTTTTGGGCGAGCTCTACGATGCCGCGCAGGAACAACTCCGTCTCGGCCACATGCGGCGCGGGCGCAAGGAACGGGTGGCTGCGCGGCGGGAGGATGTCGCCGCGCTGCTGGGCGAGGAAGCCGGACTGGTCGGGCGCTTCGCCGCGACGCTCGACGACGCCTACTGGATCGCGGAGCCCGCCGATATCGCGGCGAGGAACCTTCATGCCTATGCCGCGGCGCGCGATGGGGGCACGCCGCTCGCGATCGAGACTGCCTTCCATGCCGAGCGGGGTGCGACGCTGGTCACCGTCATCGCCGCCGACCATCCAGGGCTGTTCTACCGCATCGCGGGCGGCATCCACCTTGCCGGCGGCAACATCATCGATGCGCGCATCCACACCACGCGCGACGGCTGGGCGCTCGACAATTTCCTCGTGCAGGATCCGCAGGGCGGGGCGTTCAACGAACCCGCGCAGCTCGAGCGGCTGGCGCGCTCCATCGAGGACGCGCTCGCCAACCGCATCGACCTTGCCCCGCGCCTCGCCCAGCGTCCGCTGAGCCACGGGCGGGCGGCTGCCTTCGACGTGCGGCCCCGGGTTACGGTGGATAACAAGGCCTCGGTCCGCTTCACCGTGATCGAGGTCAATGCGCGTGATCGCCCGGCCCTGCTCAACCGGCTGGCGCGGGCGCTGTTCGAAGCCGGCGCGATCGTCCACTCCGCGCATATCACCGCTTATGGGGAGCGGGCGGCGGACGTGTTCTACGTCACCGATGCGACGGGGTCCAAAATCACCGCCCCGGACCGCCTGGCCCGCATCGAGCGCCAGTTGCTCGAGGCGGCGAGTGATGCATTTCAGGCACGGTTCGAAGATGCCTGAACGACTTTGATCGCAGCCTTATTGCCAAACCGGGATGGGTGGCTAAGGAATCGTTTCATAACAAAACCTCTGGGAGAGAGATTATGTCCACCACCACCGCATCCTTACGCGTACTCGCCATGCTGGGCGCTGGCGCCATCATGGCCCCCGCCGTCTCCGCGCAGGACACGGCCGTGCAGACCACTGCCGAGGACAGCCAGGCGAACGCCGCCTCGGTCGATGACGACAGCAACGTCATCGTCGTCACCGCGCAGGGCCGCCGCCAGGAACTGGCCGACGTTCCGGTCGCGATTTCGGCGGTGAATGCGGAGACGCTCCAGAACAGCGGTGCCAACGACATCCGGCAGCTCAACCAGGTGGCGCCCTCGCTGCTGGTGTCCTCCACGGGCACCGAAGCGAACGGTTCGGCGCGTATCCGCGGCATCGGCACGGTGGGCGACAACCCCGGCCTCGAAAGCTCGGTTCCGGTCTTCATCGACGGCGTCTATCGTTCGCGGTCGGGCATCGGCCTCAACGAGCTGGGCGAGATCGAGCGGGTCGAAGTGCAGCGTGGCCCGCAAGGCACGCTCGGCGGGCGCAATTCCTCCGCTGGCCTGATCAGCATCTTTTCGAAGCGCCCGGATTTCGACTTCGGCGCCACGGGCGAGCTGACCTATGGAAACTATGATTTCCTGCGCCTTGGCGGCAGCATCACCGGGCCTCTGAGCGACACGATCGCCGCGCGCCTCGACGGTATCTACGTGCGCCGGGACGGGTTCTATACCGACACGGCCAACAACACCGACGTCAACGACCGCAACCGCTATTTCCTGCGCGGACAGGTTCTGTTCGAGCCCACCGAGGACATCACCTTCCGCCTGATCGGCGATTACACCTTCCGTGAAGAGAAGTGCTGCGCCGCGACCTATGTCGACAGGAGCGTCAATCCCTTCATCGGCAACCTGAACAACCCGGTGTCCCCGATCCTCCAGCCCGGCGCCACGCCGCCGCGGGTGAACGACAGCGGCAACAACATCGTCAACGTCCTGCGCGATCTTGGTCAGCCGCTGGCGGGCTTCAACGCCGGCTATGATCGCACGATCTACGTCAGCCCGGGCCGCAGCTTCGCGGGGAAGACCAAGGATTACGGCGTATCGGGCGAGCTCAATTGGGACTTCGGCGGCGCCCGGCTGACATCGATCACCGCCTACCGCGAATACCGTTCCGGGCAAGCATCGGACACCGATTACAGCGCGGTGGACATCCTGTATCGCGGCGAGAGCGACGAGGCTTATCGCCAGTTCCACACCTTCACGCAGGAAGTGCGACTACAGGGCGAAGCCTTCGGCGGCACGCTGGACTGGCTGGTGGGCGGATTCTATGCCAATGAGAAGCTGACCGTGCGCGACAATCTGCGCTTCGGCAGCCAGTACGGCCGCTTCGCCAATTGCCGGATTGTCTCGGGCGGCGCGCTCGCGGTGGGCTATTCGCCGACCTCGCAAAGCTGTCTGGCGGCTCCGGTTCGCGCGGCGATCGCGGCCGGCGTCTCGGGCCTCGGCGCGGCCGGGCCGGCGATCCTGGCGGCGCTCGACCGGCTCGACACGCTGAACGACCGGGGCTCGACGATCGACGACTACCGCCAGGACGGCAACAACTGGGCGCTGTTCACCCACAACATCCTGCACCTCACCGACCGCCTCGATCTGACGCTGGGGCTGCGGTACACCAACGACAAGAAGGATTTTGCGGCGACCTTCGGCAACGACAACACGGTCTGCACGGCCAACCAGGCGGCGCTGCTGCCCTTCCTGACGACCCCGCTGGCGGCCACCGCCGGCGGCGTGATCGGCCTGTCGTGCCAGGGCAATTCGACCGCCGAACTCAACGGCGTGTCGATCAGCGACGAACGCAGCGAGGACGAGTTCACCGGCACGGCGATCCTGTCCTACAAGCCGACCGACGACTTGATGGTCTATGCCAGCTATTCGCGCGGCTACAAGGCGGGCGGGTTCAACCTCGACCGGTCGGCCCTGAAGTCTCCGGTGCTGCCCTTCGCCGCCACACCCGGCGGCGCGCAGGCGCTCGTGGGCAGGCTTCAGTTCGACCCGGAAACGGTCAACAGCTTCGAGATCGGGGCCAAGTACGCCACGGGCCCGTTCAGCCTCAGCATCACGGGGTTCCGGTCCGATTTCAGTAGCTTCCAGCTCAACACCTTCGATGGCACCGTGTTCATCGTCCAGAACATCAACGGATGCAGCAGCGATCTGGCTGGCGCGGACCGCGACCAGGCGAAGTTCGCCGCCGCGCCCAACTTCAATGCCGCCGCGGCCACTTCCGGTGCCTGCGCGGCGGATGATGTGGGCTATGGGGTCCGGTCGCAAGGTGTCGAACTCGAAGGGACCCTTGCTCCCGCCCGGGATTTCCGGGTCAGCCTGGGCCTGACCTACGCGAAGACCAAGTATCGCGACGATCTCGTTGGCAACGCTTCGGGTGCGCCGCTCAATCCGTCGCTGCGCAAGCTTCCGGGCGACAATCTGTCGAACGCGCCAGAACTCGTGGCTACCGGCAGCTTCTCCTGGACGCCGGAGATCGGCAGCAGCGGCCTCAGCGGCCTGTTCTATGTCGATGGCCGCATGACCAGCGACTACAACACCGGCTCCGACCTGTTCCCGCAGAAGGAACAGGATGGCTATGCGATCTTCAACGCGCGCATCGGCATCCGTGGGCCGGAAGAGCGCTGGGCGCTGGAGCTGTGGGGCCAGAACATCTTCGACAAGGATTATGCCCAGGTGGCGTTCAATTCGCCGTTCCAGGAAGGGGCCGTCACCGCGGCATTCCAGGATCCGCAATATCCGGGCGGGCGCCAGCTCTTCTCGCAGTTCCTGGCCGAACCGCGCACCTACGGCATCACCGGTCGGGTCAAGTTCTGAGCGCGCTCAGGCAGCGCAAGCGGTAGCGCAGAAACAAGAGACTACCCCGAATACGGGGAGAGGACTGAGGGGCGCCTTTCGGGGCGCCCCTCTTTATTTGCGCTACCGTTACGCTGCTTGAGCGCGGGCTTGTTGCGCTACCGGTTCGGCATTAACGGCGGGCACCGAACAGCGCGGTGCCGACCCGGACGTGCGTCGCAGCCAGCATGATCGCCGTCTCGAAATCGCCGCTCATGCCCATGCTGCGCCCCTCCAGCCCGTTGTCGCGGGCGAGCTTGTCGAGAAAGGCGAAGAAAGGGGCGGGCTCGATCCCCTCGGGCGGCACGCACATCAGTCCGGCGAGCGGGATCGCGGCAGTCCGCGCCTCGGCCAGCAGCGACGGCAGATCGGCAATCGCGCAGCCGCCCTTCTGCGGCTCCTCCCCGATATTGACCTGCACGAAGCACGGCAGCTGTCGGCCCGCCCTGTCGAAAGCCCTGGCGAGCGCGGTGACGAGGCTTGGCCGGTCGAGCGAGTGGATGCAGTCGAAGAGGCGCACGGCCTCCTCCGCCTTGTTCGACTGGAGCTGGCCGACAAGATGCAGCGTGACGTCGGGATGGCGGGCGCGCAGATCGGGCCATTTGGCCTGCGCCTCCTGCACCCGGTTCTCGCCGAAATGACGCTGCCCGTCGGCCAGCAGCCGCTCGATCGCGTCTGCGGGCTGCGTCTTGCTGACCGCGATCAGCGTGACATCGGCCTGCTCGCGGCGCGCGATCCTGCAGGCCCCGGCGATCCGGTCGCGAACCGCGGAGAGGGGAGTGTCTGCCATTTCCATCGCGGCGCGCTATACCGCCGCGATGCGCCCGCGCCAGTCCCTGCCGCTGCTCTGGCTCCTCTCCGACGCGCGTAACGACGCGGGGCTGGAGCAGGCGCTGGCGGCGCTGCCCGCGGGATCGGGCTTCGTGTTCCGACACTATCACCTGCCGGACGAGGTGCGACACGCCCGCTTTGCCGAACTGGCCACGGCGGCGCGGCAGGCCGGGCACGTGGTCGTGCTGTCGGGTGACGCGGCGACGGCGCGGGCCTGGGGCGCGGACGGGGTCTATGGCGCGGGCGCGCTCGAGCGAGGGGCGGAAGATCTGCTCCGCCTCGCCACCGCCCATTCCGGCGAGGAGATCGCGCGCGCGGCTGCGGCCGGCGTGGACGGCGTGGACGGGGTGTTTCTCTCCCCCGTGTTCGCCACCCGCTCGCACCCGGATGCGAAAACGCTCGGTATCCACGGCTTTCACGTCCTCGCCCAGCAGTCGCCCATCCCCGTCATCGCCTTGGGCGGGATGACGAAAGCGCGGGCGGACGAGCTCGGCTGGCCGCGCTGGGGCGCGATCGACGGTTTGATCGCGCCCCCGGCCTGCTAGGGCCGCAAGGGCGACCGCCCGCCCGCAGCGACGCGGCCCCGGACTTCATCCGGGGCCGCATGAGCGAGGACACGAACCAAGAAATCGCGCGATCGACGGACTCGTCCCGACGCACGCTGCTTGACGCGCGAGTCCCGCCCGATTCATACTGCGCCGATGGCCAGCAGAGCAGCCCCCAAACCCGACTGGAAGGCGACCTTCCGCCGTGCCCTTGCCCGCGCGGGCGAGATGATCGGCGCCGGTTTCTTCGCCGCGCTGGCGCTGTTCCTGGCGCTCGCGCTGGTGAGCTATACCCAGACCGATCCCAGCGGATCGACCGCGGCCGCGCGCGACGGCATCGCCAACTGGATGGGCGCGCCGGGCGCCTGGGCGAGCGACAAGGCGCTGGGCTGGTTCGGCCTGCCTTCTGTCCTTCTCTTGCCCTTACTCTACGTCGCGGCCCGGCGGCTGTGGCTGGAGGTCGAGACCGAGGGTGAAGCGGAAACGGGCCCGTGGTGGCGACCCTTCGGGCTGCTGCTGGTCGCCATTGCCCTGCTCGGCACGGTCATCGCGCTGATGTTCGATGGCGCGAAAAGCAGCCTTCCCGCCGGACCCGGCGGGCTCGCGGGCCTCCTGGGTGCGCGCGGTATCGAGGCGCTCGCGGGCCGCTTCGGCGACGGGGCGCAGGGCTGGGTCACCACCGGCCTCGCGCTCACCGCGCTGGCGGGCGGCATGGGGCTGGCGGGCAAGGTCTTCGCGCTCGACTGGCGGCGCTTCCTGACGCTCCCCGATTTCCTCCACCGCGCGCGCGACGTCGACCCGCGTGCCATCGTGCCGCTCCCGGGGCGCAAGGTCAGCAAGCGCGTTCCCGCGCCGGTCAGCGACGATGACGACGATGCCGACGATGCGCTGCCCGTGCGCCGCGCGCCCGACATTCCCGACCCCGCGGAGGCCCCGCGCCGCGCCGCCGTCGCCGCTAAGCCCAGGCAGCGCGACATGTTCGCGCAATACGAACTGCCGAGCATCGAGCTGCTCGCCCCGCCGCCTGCCGAAAAGGCGGTCAAGCTCGACAAGCTGGCGCTGGAACGCAACGCCCGCCTGCTCGAAACCGTGCTCGACGATTTCAACGTCAAGGGGGAGATCACCGCGGTCCGCGCCGGCCCCGTCGTCACCATGTACGAGCTGGAGCCCGCGCCCGGCATCAAGGCCAGCCGCATCATCGGCCTTGCCGAAGACATCGCCCGCAACATGAGCGCGATCTCGGCGCGCGTTTCGCCGATTCCGGGCAAGACCGTCATGGGCATCGAGCTTCCCAATGCCGACCGCCAGACCGTCAGTTATCGCGAGCTGGTGGAAAGCGCCGCCTTCGTCGACAGCAAGGGCGCGCTGCCGATCATCCTGGGCAAGGATATCGCGGGCGAGCCGATCATCGCCGACCTCGCCGCCATGCCGCATTTGCTGGTCGCGGGCACAACCGGATCGGGCAAGTCGGTCGGGCTCAACACCATCCTTTTGAGCCTGCTCTACCGTTTCACGCCCACCGAGTGCCGCCTGATCCTGATCGATCCCAAGGTGCTCGAACTCAAGACCTACGACGACATTCCGCATCTTCTCAGCCCCGTGGTCACCGAACCGGCGAAGTCGATCCGCGCGCTCAAGTGGGCGGTCGAGGAGATGGAGAAACGCTACCGGATGATGAGCAGCGTCAATTCGCGCAACATCGCCGGTTTCAACGAGAAGGTGCGCGCCGCCATCGCCAGGGGCTCACCGCTCGGCCGCAGAGTGCAGACCGGTTTCGACCCCGAGACCGGCGAGGAGCTCTACGAGGAGGAGCAGCTCGATTACGAGGTGCTGCCGCAGATCGTGCTGATCGTCGACGAGCTGGCGGACCTCATGGTCACCGTCGGCAAAGAGATCGAGGTGCTGATCCAGCGCCTCAGCCAGAAGAGCCGCGCGGCGGGCATCCACCTCATCATGGCGACGCAGCGCCCGAGCGTCGATGTCATCACCGGCGTCATCAAGGCGAACCTGCCGACGCGCATCAGCTTCAAGGTCACCAGCCGCATCGACAGCCGCACCATCCTCGGCGAGCAGGGCGCCGAGCAGCTGCTGGGCAAGGGCGACATGCTCTACAAGCCCAACACCGGCGCCATGATCCGCGTCCACGGGCCTTTCGTGGCGGACGAGGAGGTCGAGCGCGTGGCCGACCACTGGCGCGGCCAGGGTTCGCCCGATTACGTCGACGCCGTGACCGAGGAACCCGAGGACGGCGGCGGCTTCGGCTTCGACGACGACGTCACCGCTTCCGACAATCCCGAGGAACGCAAATACCGCCAGGCCTGCCAGATCGTGTTCGAATACCAGAAGGCATCGGGCTCATGGCTCCAGCGCCAGATGGGCGTCGGTTACAACACCGCCGCCAAGTGGATCGAGCGCATGGAGGAAGATGGCTTCGTGGGGCCGGCGAACCATGTGGGAAGGCGGGAGATTTATAGGGACAAGGATGGGAATCCGCTCTAGCTGCGATCAGCTCCCTACCGGCTTCGAATGGCCGTGGTGGCGCAGGAAGTCCTCGTCGATCCTGTCGATCAGCTTCTGGCCTTCCTTTTCTCCCGCCTGACGCCGCAAAATTTCGTCGATCTTTGCCTCGAGCCGGTCGTCGTTCTCCTTCGAGGACGGTGAACCGAGGTAAAGGAAGTACGCTAGCCCGACGACCTGCCAGAGCAGCTGGAGGAACTCCGACTGCCAGTTCTCGAAGGTTTCGCGCAGGATCTGGTTGGCGAAGGGGGTAAACTTGGGCCGTTCGCCGTGAGTGCGGGCCTCCTCCGAAAAATCGAGCCAGCCGAAGTACCAATGCAACACAGCGGAAACCAGGAAAAAGGCCAGCGTAATCCAAGCGTAGCTGTATTTGCCCAGCATTCCGTGCCTTTTGGCGCTGCGCTCCGTGCTCTCGGGAGAATCGGTCATCGCGTGCTCCTCTGTCCCAATGCCGCCGCAACGCCGTTTGGCAAAATTTGTGCCACGCTTGCGGTTTCGAACCCGAAGGCCTGCACGAGATCGCCGGACAGGCCTTGCTTGCCGCGATACGGTGGCATTTTGTAACGGCGCGCGCGAGGGGAATCCGATGCGCGTCGGGCGCTCCAAGGAAATCAAGAACCACGATATCGCGTCGGCCTGACGCCCGAGAGTGCGGGGGAGCTTGTCCCCCAGGGCAACGAGGTCTGGATCGAGACCGGCGCGGGCGAGGGCATCGTGGCTTCGACGAGGAGTAGAAGGGGGCGCGGGCGAAGATCGTCGACGGGGATTCCGGGGGGACACAAAACCCGATTGCCTAGACATGATGCTGGCAACCTAGCCCAAGCACCGTCGCCCCCGGCTTGACCCGGGGCAGGGCTTTTCTTCGAACCCTGCGTGAGAACCGAGGTGCTGCGCCGGAAGAAGGCGGGAGCCCGGATAAAGTCCGGGGTGACGAAGAAGGAGAAAGTGGAGCACAGCCGCCGCTATGGCTTCGCCCCGCGAATGCCCGTTGGCCTTCCCACATGAAAGAACAAAAAGCGAACTTCCTTCTTGCAATGTTGGAATTCGGCTGTGAATCTGGGTCTGCTCCGGGGCGGGAGATGTTGGCGTGGAATCGAAAACGGCCCTCAAATCGGCATTGTGTCACCCAGCGATGTACGAAAACACGGCTTTTCAATCGCTTGAGCGGCAAATGGCATGGGTGACACATGGGTGACACGTGTAACCCTGTCGCGGCGGGCATCCGGGGTGGATCGCGCATTCCGGCGTCGGGATCGGATCGCTCTTGCCGACCCCCGCTTGCCCCCAACCGGTCACAGTTGTAACGGCCCGCCCGAGGAGAATACCCCATGCGCGTCGGTTGCCCCAAGGAAATCAAGAACCACGAATATCGCGTCGGCCTGACGCCGGAGAGCGCGGGGGAGCTTGTCCACCAGGGCAACGAGGTCTGGATCGAGACCGGCGCGGGCGCGGGCATCGGGGCTTCGGACGAGGAATACAAGGGCGCGGGTGCCAAGATCGTCGACGGGCCCGACCCGATTTTCGCCGAATGCGAGATGGTGGTGAAGGTCAAGGAGCCGCAGGCCGTCGAGCGCGCCAAGCTGCGCCGCGGCCAGGTCCTCTACACCTACCTCCACCTCGCGCCCGATCCCGAGCAGACCAGGGAGCTGGTCGAAAGCGGCGTCACCGCGATTGCCTACGAGACCGTCACCGGGCCGAACAACACGCTCCCGCTCCTGAAACCCATGAGCCAGGTCGCGGGGCGGATGAGTATCCAGGCCGGCGCCAGCGCGCTGGAGAAGGCACACGGCGGGCGCGGGGTGCTGCTCGGCGGCGTTCCCGGCGTGCTGCCGGGCAAGGTTGTCGTCATCGGCGGCGGCGTGGTCGGCTTCAACGCCGCGCAGATGGCGGTGGGGCTGGGGGCGGACGTCACCATCCTCGACCGCGATCCCGAGGTGCTCGAGAAGCTCGGCGTGCATTTCGAAAGCCGCGCCAAGACCCGCTTCTCAAACAAGGCGGCGCTGGAAGAGGAGGTCTGCGGCGCCGATCTCATCATCGGCGCGGTGCTGATCCCCGGCGCCGCCGCGCCCAAGCTCGTCACCCGCGAGATGCTCAAGTGCATGAAGCCGGGCAGCGTGCTGGTCGACGTGGCGATCGACCAGGGCGGCTGCTTCGAGACCAGCCGGGCCACCACTCATGCCGAACCGACCTATGTAATTGACGAGGTGGTGCATTACTGCGTCGCCAATATGCCCGGCGCGGTGGCGCGCACCAGCACCTATGCGCTGAACAATGTGACTTTGCCGCACGCTCTGAAGATCGCGCAACTGGGATGGCAGGGCGCGCTCAGGGCCAACCCGCATCTCGCGGCAGGTCTGAATGTCCACGACGGCCAGGTAACCTATGCCGCCGTTGCCGAGGAGCTGGGCTACCCCCATGTTTCCGTGGATAAATTTCTTTGAGCCGGACTAGGGGTTTTTACGGACCGTTAACCGAAGTCCTTTAACCATTCTCCGATTCCGGGGAAACGATGCGCGCCTTTCTGTCACTTCTGCTGGCCATCGCGGCGGCGTTGCTCGCAACGCCGGCGGCGGCCGCGAGTGCGCCGGAGCAGCACCCGGCCTGCCACGCCGAGGGCACGGCCGGCGAAGCGATCGAGACAATCGTCGCCCAGCCCGCCCGCTGGCGCTGCGATGGTGGCGAGCCCGGCCTCGGGGCCGATGTCGCCCTTCTGTCCTTCCCCGTCGATCCCGCGGGCGAACTGCCGGCCTTCTTCGCGACACGCCCCGTATCATTCGGCAGCCTCACCCTGGCCGTCGTGCGCGATGGGAGGGTCGTCGCGAAGCAGACCCACCCCGCCGACAGCCTGGTTGTCGACGCGCAGGGGCGCCGGTTCCTCGTGCCGCTCCCAGCCCGTGCCGGTGCCGCCGATACCGTCGTCGTCGCCATCCACGGCGCGACGACGCGCGGCCTGTTCGGCGATGCCCGGCTCCACGCCGATAACCCGATGACCCGCGACAACGAAATGATGAAGCTGCTGGTGGCCGCGATCGTGTGCGGGATGCTGGCCATGCCGCTGTTCTTCAACGCCGCCTATTACCGGGTGCTGCGCGAGAAATTCGTGCTCTGGCATCTGGCAGTCACCACGAGCCTGCTGCTGCAATGCCTGCTGACCTCGGGCGTGCTGGCACACTTCTTCGCGATCCCCGTGCCCGTGTTCGCGCGCACGTCGATCCTGTCCTTCTGCCTCGCGGTCGCCTCCGCGGCTGCGTTCTGCGCGGCGTTCATCGAGCCCAGGAAGCTCGATCCGCGGTTGCGCACCGGGCTCTACCTCGCCGCCGTGCAGGTGGTCGCGGTCTCGCTGTTCCACACCTTCCTGCCCAACGCCTTCCGCGCTTCCCAGACGGCGATCTACTACGCGAGCTTCCTGCCCGTGCTGGTGATCTTCGTCGCCGTTCTGATCGATGCCTCGCGCCGCGGGAGCCGCGCGGTGCGCTACCAGATCGTGGCGTGGTTCCCCTTCCTGGTGATGGGCGTTATCCGGATCGTGACCATGCTCGTTCCCGCCTTGCGTCACGACGAGGCGATGGACCTGTTCTATGCCGCGATGGTGGTACAGAGCGTCGCTACCTCACTCGGCGTCGCCGATCGTTTCATGATGGTTCGTCGCCAGCGCGACCGCGCCGTGATCCGCGCCCAGTCGCTGGAGCGATTGTCGGAGCGCGATGCCCTGACCGGCCTCTACAATCGCCGCGCGCTCGACGGAGCGCTCGGCAATTTCGCGCACCAGGGATTCACCGGCTTCGCGCTGTTCGACCTCGATCACTTCAAGCGCGTCAACGATACGCATGGCCACGCCACGGGGGACGCCGTGCTGCGGACCTTGGCCAACGTGCTGGGCACGCATGAGAATGCAGTCGCGGTGCGGATGGGCGGCGAGGAGTTCCTGCTGCTCCTGCGCGGCGAGAACGTCGCCGAGCGGGTCGAGCGCCTGCGCGAGGCGATCCCGGTGCGAATCGCGCGCAAGGTGGGCGAACTCGAAATGCTGGTCACCGCGAGCGCCGGCCTGGTCGAGGCCCCGGCGCGGCAATCACTGAGCGGCGACTTCGTCACGCTCTACCGCGCTGCCGACAACCTGCTCTACGAAGCCAAGCACAACGGCCGCAACCTGCTCGCGGCGATGACGCAATCGGACGTGAAGGACCGGCTAGTTGACGGCGATGACACGATCGCCGCGGCTGCAATCTAGCCGCCCATGAAAGGCGCGGCTACCTCCGGCCGGATGCGCACCAGCCGCCCGCTCGCCTTGTCGAGCATCGCCCAGGTCGACCGCACCGACACCAGCTCCTTACCCGCCTCGTCGCGAAAGGTGACGCAGCGGTCGAAGCGAGCGCCCTTGGGCTCGCCGGGGATCCAGGTCTCGCCCAGCACCCGTGCGCCCTCGGCCACATTGCCGCGATAGTCGATCTCGTGCCGGGTCACGACCCAGACATAGGCCGCGATATGCTCGGGCGAAGCGACCGCGCGCCAGTGGGCGGTGGCGATGTCCTGCACCCAGCCGATCCAGACCGCGTTGTTGACATGGCCCAGCTCGTCGATGTCGGCGGGCTGGGCCACGAAGGTCTGGGAGAACCGGCTCACTTCTTCTTCCCCGGGTCCATCTGCCACAGGATGAAGGCGTATTCCTCGGCTACCTCGCGGATCGAATCGTAGCGGCCCGACTTGCCGCCGTGGCCGGCGCCCATGTTGGTCTTGAGCAGCAGCTCGTTGCCGTCGGTCTTAACCTCGCGCAGCCTGGCGACCCACTTGGCGGGTTCCCAATAGGTCACGCGGGGATCGTTGAGACCGCCCGTCACCAGCATCGGCGGATAGGCCTGCGCCACCACCTGGTCGTAGGGGCTGTAGCTGAGGATATAGGCGAAAGCCTGCTTGGACTTGATGGGATTGCCCCATTCCTGCCACTCGCCCGGCGTCAGCGGCAAGCTCTCGTCGAGCATGGTGTTGAGCACGTCGACGAAGGGTACATGGGCGACGACTGCGCCCCACAGCTCCGGGTTGGTGTTCGCGACCACGCCCATAAGTTCGCCCCCCGCGCTGCCGCCCGAGATGCTGATCTTCTTCTCGGCCGTGTAGCCCTTTGCGATCAGACCTTTGGCGACATCGACGAAATCGTTGAAAGTGTTGGTGCGCTCGTTGAGCTTGCCCTGGAGATACCAGCGCCGCCCGAGATCGTCGCCGCCGCGGATATGAGCGATGGCGAAGGCATAGCCGCGATCGACAAGGCTCAACCGCGTGGTCGAAAAGCCCGGAGGCACAGCATAGCCATAGGCGCCGTAGGCATAGAGGTGCAGCGGGCCCGCACCCTTGGGACGATCCTTGCGCATCATCACGCTGACCGGCACCTCGGTCCCGTCGCGCGCGGCGATGGTCAGGCGTTCGGTGGTGTAGAGGTTCTTGTCATAGCCGCTGGGGATCTCCTGCTGCTTGAGCAGGGTCATGGTCCCCGTCTTTACATCGTAATCGTAGATCGATTCCGGTGTTACCATGCTTTCGTAGGCGAGCCGCAGCTTGGTGACGGCATATTCGGGATTGTTGTCGAGCCCGGCGGCGTAGCTTGCCTCCGGAAAGGCGATCGGGGTCATTTTGGTGACGTCCGAATAATCCCGAAGCTGGACCTGGTCGAGGCCGTTCAGGCGGCCCTCGGTGACGTAGAAATCCTCGAACAGATCGAAGCCGGAGAGGTAGAACTCGTCCGAGCCGGAAACCACGGTCGTCCACTCGCCCGGCTTGTCTAGGCTGGCGGTCGCGAGGCGGAAGTTGACGTGATCGTCGTTGCTGTGGACCCACAGTTTTGCGTCGCGCACGTCGATGTCGTATTCGACGCCCTTCGTGCGGGGTTTGATCAGGATCTGCTTGCCGGTGGGATCGTCGGCGCGGACGAGACGTACTTCGCTCGTCTCGTTGTCGCCGGTAGAGATCACCAGCCAGTCCTCCTGCGCCGACAGGCCGCTGCCGACGCGGAAGGTCTCGTCCGCTTCCTTATAGAGCTCGACGTCCTTGTCATTCGGCTCACCCAGGCGGTGCAGCCGGGCGTTGTCGACGCGCCATTCCTTGGTCGCGAGCCCATAGACGATGGCGGTATCGTTCGCGACCCACACCGGGCCGGACAGCGTGCCCGGAATCTCGTCGGGCAGCAGCTTGCCGGTGGCGAGATCCTTGATGCGGATAGTGAAACGTTCGGCCCCGCTGGTGTCGGTCGAATAGGCGAGATAGCGGCCGTTCTTCGAAACCGAAAAAGCGCCGAGGCGGAAATATTCCAGCCCCTCGGCAAGCTCGTTCTCGTCGAGAATCAGCACCTCCGCGCCGCCCGCGGAGGGTGTGCGATACCACTTGCGATACTGCTGACCGGGCGAAAAGGCGGAGCGATAGATCCAGTCGCCATCCTTCTGGGGAACGGTGCTCTCGTCCTCCTTCAGCCGCGCCTTCATTTCCTCGAACAGCGTATCGACGAGCTTGGCGTGCGGCTTCATCCGTGCCTCGAACCAGGCGTTCTCGGCCTTCAGGTGGTCGAGCACGTCCTTGTCGTCGACCGTCGGGTAGCTCTGATCCTTCAGCCAGTGATAGGGGTCTTCGATAGTGATGCCGTGGTGCGAATAGCTGTGAGCGCGCTTTTCGGCGACGGGGGGCTTGGTCGGGGCGGGCACGGTCACGGCGGGCTTGGTATCCTTGGCTATAAGCGGTGCGGGCAGGAGCGCCACCAGCGCGGCAGCACAGGCAATCGAAGGCGATTTCGGCATGAGGTCCCCCGATTGGCAGTCGGCGCGAGTGGAACTTCGCGCGACGAGGCGCTACATCGGGGCGGACTATGCCGCGGCAGGCGCGCCCGCAAGGGTTTCGCGCGTGCCGTTCCGCATTCGATCGACGAAAGGCCACCGATCCATGCTGATGCTCACCTACGAAGCCCGCCTCGCCGCCCTGCGCGAGGAGCTGGCGCGACGGGGCCTCGATGGTTTCGTGGTGCCGATTTCCGATGAGCACATGAGCGAATATGTCGGCGCCTATGCACAGCGGCTGGGCTGGCTGACGGGGTTCGGCGGTTCGGCCGGGACGGCGGTGGTGCTCGCCGGAGGCTACACCGGCACGGGCGCCGCGATCTTCACCGACGGGCGGTATACCGTGCAGGTGCGTGAGCAGGTGGACAGCGCCCTCTTCGACTATGAATCGGTGCCCGAGACCAGCCCCGCGCAATGGCTCGCCGCGCACGCGCCCAAGGGTGCAAGGATCGGCTACGACGCCTGGCTCCACGGGGTCGGCTGGGCGGAGCAGACGGCAGCGCGGCTGCGGGGCAGGGGCGTCATGCTGGTGCCGCTGTCCGACAATCCGATCGACGCGGTGTGGGAGGACCAGCCCGCGCCTTCGGACGCGCCCGCCGCCCCCTATGCCGAACAGCTTGCCGGCCGCAACAGTGCCCACAAGCGCGCGGCTGTCGCGGACTGGCTGAAGGCTGAGGGTCACGATGCGACGATCATCACCGCGCTCGATTCGGTGGCCTGGCTGCTCAACATGCGCGGGACCGACGTCGCCAATACCCCGGTCGCGCTTAGCTATGTCGTTGTGAGGGCCGACGGCACCGCCGACCTCTTCATCGCGCCCGAGAAGGTCACGCCCGCGCTCACCAAACATCTCGGCAATGCGGTGACGGTGCGCCCGCGCCACAGTTTCGAGCCGGCGCTCGCCGAACTCGCCGGCAAGACCGTCGCGCTCGACCCGGCACGCGCGGTGGCGGGCATCTTCCACGCGCTCGAGGCGGCGGGGGCGACGATCGTTCGCGCGGGCGATCCGACGATCCTGCCCAAGGCGGTAAAGACGGCCGAGGAGCAGCAGGGCCATCGCGACGCCCAGGCCGCCGACGGCGCGGCGATCGTCCGCTTCCTGCGCTGGATCGAGGAAAATGCGCCATCGGGCGAAGTGGACGAGCTGACCGCGGCGGCGAAGCTGCGCGAGTTCCGCAATCTCGATCCTGCTCTCGCCGATTGCAGCTTCGACACCATCAGCGCCGCCGGTCCGCACGCCGCGCTGCCGCATTACAAGGTCGATGCGGACAGCAATATCCCGATCCCGCCCTCCAGCATCTACCTGTGCGATTCGGGCGGGCAATACCGGGGTGAGAGGATGGGCGGCACCACCGACATCACCCGCACCGTGTGGGTCGGGCCCGGAGAGCCGACGGCCGAGATGATCGACCGCAACACCCGCGTCCTCAAGGGCCATATCGAACTCGCGCGGGCGAAGTTTCCGGTCGGCACCAGCGGCGGCCAGCTCGACGCGCTGGCGCGGATGCATCTGTGGGCGGGGGGTCTCGACTATGCCCACGGCACCGGGCACGGCGTCGGCAGCTATCTCTCGGTGCACGAGGGGCCGCAGCGCATCGCCAAGCCAGGCGGCGCCTATGCGGGCGCGGACGTGCCGCTGGCGGCGGGCATGATCCTTTCCAACGAGCCGGGATACTACAAGCAGGGCCACTACGGCATCCGGATCGAGAACCTGGTGCTGGTCGTGCGAGCCGAGATCGCGGGCGGGGAGGGCGACTATCTCGGTTTCGAGACGCTGACCTTCGCCCCGCTCGACCGACGTCTGGTGGACAAGGCAATGCTTTCGCCTGCCGAAATCGCCTGGTGGGACTCGTATCATGCCGAGGCGCGCCGCATCCTTTCGCCGCGGCTCGACGGGGCTGACCTGGCCTGGCTGGAGCGGGAAACGCGGCCCTTGTAATTTGCGACTTGTTCATGTATTGTTCTGTTTACGAGGCGCGCTAGTGGGAGAGATGCCGTGATTGGATACGTAACCCTGGGGACCAACGACCTGCCGCGCGCGGCGAAGTTCTACGACGCGATCGCCGCGGAACTCGGTATCGGGCGAATGATGGAGTTCGACAGCTTCATCGCCTGGGGCGAACCCGGCGGGGCAGCGGGCATTGGCCTCACCAAGCCTTTCGATGGCAAGGCCGCGAGCGTGGGGAACGGGGTCATGGTCGCGCTGGAGGCGAATGACCGCGAACAGGTGCAGCGCCTCTACGATATTGCGCTGACGAATGGCGGCACGGATGCAGGCGCGCCCGGACCGCGCGGGGAAGGGTTCTACGCCGGCTACTTCCGCGATCCTGACGGGAACAAGCTCAACGCGTTCCTGATGGAGCCGGGCTTCACGGATGGCTGAGGCGCGCAACCTCTCCGAACATTTCATCCATCTCGGATTCGGGGCGAGCGCGGTGCCGCAACCGGCGTTCGACGGAATGGCATGGTACGAGGGCTATGGCGCCCGGCACGGCGCGGACGGGGCCGAAGGGCGGTTGGTTTCGCAATACCACTTCGCCGAAGGCTGGGACAGCTGGGAGATGCATCCCGCCGGAGCCGAGGTTGTGATCTGTACTTCCGGCGAATTGCTGCTGACGCAGGAATTTCCCGACGGTCGATGCGAGAAAGTGACGCTCGGTCCCGGAGACTACGCGATCAACCCCCCCGGTGTGTGGCACACCGCCGATATTGCGACGCCAACAACGGCGGTGTTCATCACGGCGGGGGAAGGGACTCAACACCGCCCCCGGGCCGACTGAAGGCAACCGTCTTGCCGTCACTCTCCTGTCAGCTTTCGCGGTCGCTTTCCCGTGGATGAACAGACGCTCGCAACCGATACAAGGAGCGACAATTTAGGCGGTATCCGGGATATTCCTGCGACAGTCGGGGCGTAGAAGGGCAAACATGAGATGCGGCTGGTGCGGACCTCCCCTTCCCCCTCCCCCAAGCAGTGTTGCCCGGTCGCATCTCTCCCCTTTCCTCCCAACCCCCAGGAGACACATTTCATGAAAACCCTCACCATCGCCCTTTCCGCCACGGCCCTCGCCTTTTCGGGCGCCGCTCTCGCCGATCATCACAAGGGCGGCGAGCACATGCCGATGGGCGACGTGACCCGCGCCCAGGCGCAGCAGCTTGCCGAATCGCGCTTCGACAAGATGGACGCCAACAAGGACGGCATGCTCAACGAAGCCGACCGCGCCGCGCGCCAGGCCGCGATGTTCGATCGGATCGATACCGACCGGAACGGCGCGATCAGCCGCGCCGAGTTCGAGGCGCATCACGCGCAGATGCGCGAACACCGCGGCGACCGGATGGCCAAGAAGGGCGAACACCACCGCGGCATGCGTGATGGCATGATGGGCAAGATGGATGGGCCCGTCTCGAAGCAGGCCTTCGTCGATCGGGCCCTCGGCATGTTCGACCGCGCCGATGCCAACAAGGACGGAACGGTGACGCAGGCCGAGCGAAAGGCGATGCGCGACAGCGTTCGCCAGCAGTGGCAGGCGCGCAAGGCCGCCGGCCAGCAGGGCTGATTGCCGGGCTTGTAACCATGGAACTGGGGCGGCAAGAGGTGCCGGTGATGACCGGCGAAACCGCACCGACCTCGCTCCTCCTCGTCGATGACGAGAAGACCCTTCGCGAACCCCTGGCGGAATATCTCGTTCGCCAGGGGTTCGTCGTGCGCGAGGCCGAAAGCGCCGCCGCCGCGCGCAGTGTGCTCATCGATTTCACGCCCGACCTGGTGCTCGTGGACATCATGATGCCCGGCGAGGACGGACTCTCGCTCACCCGCCATCTCGTGGAGGCGAAGGGCCTGCCGGTCATCCTCCTCACTGCCAAGAGCGAGGCGATGGATCGCATCGTCGGGCTGGAGATCGGTGCCGACGACTACGTCCCAAAGCCCTTCGAACCGCGCGAACTGGTGGCGCGCATCCGTTCGGTCCTGCGTCGCACCGGCAAGGACCGCACCAGCGAACCTGCGACCGACGACGAGCACTTCGTTTATGCCTTCGAAGGATGGGAGCTCGACCCGCTGAAGCGCCGCCTGATCGATCCCGACGGCGCGCTGATCGCGATCTCGACCGCCGAATTCCGTATGCTCAAGGCGCTGTGCGATCACCCCCGGCAGGTCCTCGACCGTGACCGCCTTCTCGACATGGTGCAGGGGCGCGAGGCACATCTGTTCGATCGCGCGGTCGACAACCAGGTCAGTCGGCTGCGCCGCAAGATCGAGGTCGACAGCCGTAATCCCGAGCTGATCCAGACCGTGCGGGGCGGCGGCTATCGCCTCGCCGCCGACGTCACCCGCATCCCCAGGCCCGCATGAACGCGGCGAACGGCGCGACCGAGCGCGAGGGCGGGCGCCGCCAGTGGCCGCGCAGCCTGCTCGGCCAGACCATGCTGGCGCTGGCGCTGGCGTTGCTGGTTGCGCAGACGATTTACGCCTCGCTGCTGTATCGCGCGGCCGACGAGCGCCGCGAGGTGGCGCTGTTGAACGCCGCCGCCTTCGAATTCTTCTCCGGCCCGATGCGATTGCGCGCCCAGGTCGAGCAAGCCCGTCCGCAGCGCCTCGGCCCCGGCTTGCGCAATCGCCCGCGCATCGTCCCGCGCGAACTGCGCTACCAGCTGGCGCCCCAATCGCCCGTCGCGGCCGGGGAACAGCGATTGGTGCAGCGCGAGAAGCAGCTGGCCGATATGCTGCAACGCCAAGGGGTGAGAACCGCGAACCTGCTGATAATCGAACGGCAGGCCCTGGCCGATCCCGAGGTTGCCGCATTGGCGGCGCAGTCACCCGGCGTCCGCAACCGTATCGAGCGGCTTTCACCCCGGATCCTGCTCGTCGCCCTCCGACGTGAGAACTCGAATGCCTGGGAAGTTGTCCGCCTCCCCGTCCCGCGCATGGAGCGGGGCGTCATCACGGGGTTGGTCGTCCAGACGGTGATCCTGTTCGCGGTGCTGATGGCGATCCTTTACGGCGTTCTGCGCCGCCTGACAGGGCCGCTCGCCGCTCTGACCCGCCGCACTGCCGCCATCGCCACACCGGGCTCGCCCAGCACACCGCTCGAGCCGCAGGGGCCCGAGGACGTGCGGCAGCTCATGGCTGCGCACAATGCGATGGAAGCGCGCATCGGCGCCATGCTCGCCGAAAAGGACGTCATGCTCGGCGCGATCGGCCACGATCTCAAGACCCCGCTCGCCGCGCTGCGCGTGCGGATCGAGAGCGTGGAGGACGATGGGCAGCGCGCCAAGATGGCCGCGACCATCGAGGATATCACCCGTACGCTCGACGAAATCCTCGAGCTCGCGCGCATCGGCCGCGCGGGAAATCCACCCGAACGCGCAGCACTCTCCGCTCTTGTGGCCTCGGTGGTGGAAGAGTTCGAGGACATGGGCGAGCCGGTGACGCTCGTCGAGGGACCGCGGGTCAGCGCCGACGTCCATGTCACCTGGCTGAAGCGCGCACTCCGCAACCTTATCTCCAACGCGCTGCGCTACGGCGGCGGCGCGACGGTGTCGGTGCTGCAGGAACCAGGTACCATCGTCCTCAGGGTCGAGGACGCGGGCCCGGGCATCCCAGAGGGGCTTCTCGGCAGTATCACCGAACCTTTCGTGCGCGGAGAGGCAAGCCGCAGCCGCGCGACGGGCGGGGCCGGGCTCGGCCTCACGCTGGCGCGCGCCGTGGCGGAAGAGCGTGGCGGCGAACTGGTGCTGGCCAATCGCCCGACCGGCGGTCTGGTCGCCGAGATCCGCCTGCCGCGCTAGGTCGCCTCAGCGCATCAGCCCGCCGATGAGGTTGCGCACGAAGCGGCCCGCCAGTGCCCCGCCGAACCCGGTCGCGACCGCGCCCGCGGCCGCGCTGGCGGCGGATTTCATCGGGTTGGCGCGGCTCTTCCGGCCCGCGATCGCGCCCGCCGCGATGGCCGCGGCAGAACCGGCAGCGGCGCCCATCGCTGCCTTGCCCGCGCGGTCCCAGATGCTGGTGCTCCTGCGCTCGCGCCTGCCGACCTCGGTTTCGCCCTTTGCCTCGACCTCCTCGGCGGTGGCGGCGGCATCGGCGGCCTTCTGCGCCAGCACCTCGGCGGCGCTTTCGCGATCGACTGCTTCGTCATACTTGCCCGATAACGGGCTCGCGCCGACGATCACCGCGCGCTCGCCGGTGCTGACCGGGCCGAGCCGGCTGCGCGGCGGCGCGATCAGCGTGCGCTGCACCACCGAAGGCGCGCCATCGGGCTGCAGCGTCGAGACCAGCGCCTCGCCCACCTTGAGCTCGGTGATCGCCTGCTCGACGTCAAGGTCCGGGTTGACCCGGAAGGTTTCCGCCGCGGCCTTGATCGCGCGCTGGTCGCGCGGGGTGAAGGCGCGCAGCGCGTGCTGCACCCTGTTGCCGAGCTGGCCCGCGATCCGTTCGGGAATGTCGATCGGGTTCTGGGTCACGAAATAGACGCCCACGCCCTTCGAGCGGATGAGGCGGACGACCTGTTCGATCTTGTCCTCCAGCGCCTCGGGCGCATCGTCGAAGAGGAGATGCGCCTCGTCGAAGAAGAATACGAGCTTCGGCTTGTCCGGATCGCCGACCTCGGGGAGCGCCTCGAACAGATCGGCAAGCAGCCAGAGCAGGAAGGTCGCATAGAGCTTGGGACTGCGCATCAGCCTGTCGGCGGCGACCACGTTGACCATGCCGCGGCCCTTGTCGTCGGTGCGGATGAAGTCGGCGATCTCCAGCGCCGGTTCGCCGAAGAACTGCGCGCCGCCCTGCGATTCGAGGCTCAGGAGCTGGCGCTGGACGATGCCGATCGATGGCTTCGTGACATTGCCATAGAGGGTGGTGAGCTCGGAGACGTGCTCGGCCGTGTAGGCGAGCATGGCCTGCAAATCCTTGAGGTCCACCAGCAGCAGACCCTGCTCGTCGGCAAAGCGAAAGACGACGTCGAGCACGCCGGACTGCGTCTCGTTCAGATCGAGCAGGCGCGCAAGGAGCTGCGGCCCCATTTCCGAAATCGTCGTGCGGATCGGGTGCCCCTGCTCACCGTAAAGGTCCCAGTAGACCACCGGGTTGTCGGCATAGCTGTAATCGGTGAGCCCGATGTCCTTCGCACGCCGCTCCAGCTTGCCGGCGTTCTTGGCGGTGGGCGAGCCGGGCATGGCGATGCCCGCGAGGTCGCCCTTCACGTCGGCCATGAAGACGGGCACGCCGCGAGCGGAGAAATTCTCGGCCAGGAGTTGCAGTGTGACCGTCTTGCCGGTCCCGGTGGCGCCCGCAATCAGCCCGTGGTGATTGGCCTGCCCGAGGCGGAGATGCTGCTGCTCGCCATTGGCGCCGAGGCCGAGGAAGATGTCGTCCAAACTACGTCTCCGGATCGTGATGGGTGCCCGCAGGCGTTGTGGCACGGCCGGCTAGGGGGTCAAGCGTCTCGACAGACAAGGCCGAGGCATTAAAGGACGGCAGGAATGGGAACACACGTGCCTCTGGTCCTGCTCGACGACGCCCGCGTCGCCGGCGCGACCGATGCGCATCTGTTCGAGGATCCGGCGGAGGCCTTCGTGGCGCGCCGCCCGGAGGAGGTTGCCGATGTGCTCGCCGCCGCGGATGCCGCGCGGCGTGCGAAGGGCGGGACGCTCGCCGGCTATATTTCCTACGAGGCCGGTCTGGCGCTGGAGGAGCGGCTGGCCCCGCTCGCCGAAGGACGCACCGGAGCTGCGGGGCCGCTGGTGTGGTTCGGCCGGTTCGATCGTTGCCGGACCCTTCCCGCGGCCGAAGTCCCTGCCGTGCTGGCCGAGCGCGCGACCGGCTCCGCTTCCCTGGGTCCGCTCGATCCCCAGCTCTCCTTCGCCGGCTATGAGCAGGCCTTCGGCACGCTCCAGGCAGCGATCGCGGCGGGCGACATCTACCAGGCCAATCTGACTTTTCCGCTTGGCGGTGCCTTCACGGGCGATCCGCTGGCGCTCTATGCCGCGCTGCGCCCGGCGGCGCGGGCGGGCTATGGCGGGGTGGTGTTCGACGGCGACCGCTGGCTGCTCTCGCTCTCGCCCGAGCTGTTCGTGTCGCTCAGGGGGCGCGAGGCGAAGGTCAAGCCGATGAAGGGCACCCGCCCGCGTGCGCTCGACGATATCGAGGACCGTGCGCTGCGCGACGAGCTGGCGGCCTCCGAAAAGGATCGCGCCGAAAATTTGATGATTGTCGATCTGCTCCGCAACGATCTCAGCCGCGTGGCCGAGGCGGGCAGCGTGCGGGTCGAGGATGCCTTCGCGGTCGAGACCTATCCCACCGTCCACCAGATGGTGAGCACGGTGCGCGCACGGCTGGCCGAGGGGGCGGGGCCCATGGAGCTGGTGACGGCGCTGTTTCCCTGCGGCTCGATCACCGGTGCGCCCAAGATCCGCGCGATGGAGCTCATCAACGCGGTCGAGCGCGACGCGCGCGGCCCCTATTGCGGCGCCATCGGCCGGATCGAGGCGGATGGGGATGCGGCCTTCAATGTCGCCATCCGCACGCTGCGGCTGACCGAGATCGAGAACGGGCGCGGCAAGGCCGAACTCGGCGTTGGCGGCGCGATCGTCGCGGGCAGCGAGGCGCGGGTCGAATGGCGCGAGGCGCTGGCCAAGGGCGCCTTCGCGCGGGTCAGCGGGCCGGACTGTCAGGCCCCCGCCGCCGACCTGATTGCGACCATGCGCTTCGAGCCTGCGACCGGTATTGCCGATCTCGACGCGCATCTCCAGCGGCTGCGCGACAGCGCGGTAGCGCTGGGGATCAGCTTCGACCGGCACGAGGCGCGCAACCAGATTCACGCGCTTTGTTTCGTCATCGATGAGCCCTCCGCGATCAGGCTCATGGCCTCGCGCGGCGGGGCGCTGGCGCTGGAGGCACGGCCGCTGCCTGCCCCCTGGCCCGACCCGGCGCGCGCGATCCTGCTCCCGCTGCCGGTCGAGAGCGGGGACTGGCGTCTGCGCCACAAGACGTCCGACCGGGGCTTCTACGAAGATGCGCGCCGCGTGGCCGCCGGTGAGGTCGCGCAGGAGGCGATTTTCGTACGCGACGACGGGCTCGTCACCGAGGGCGCGATCACCAATGTCTTCGTCGAGCGGGGCGGGCTGCTGCTCACGCCTCCGGCGCGGCTCGGCCTCCTGCCGGGCGTGTTGCGCGCGCGGCTGATCGCCGAAGGCCGCGCGCGCGAGGGGGAGCTTGGCATTGTCGATCTCGAAGGCGGGTTCCTGCTGGGTAATGCCCTGCGCGGACTGATGCCCGCGGTGCTGGCGTGACCAACACGCCGATCCTGTTCGAGGACGCCGAGGCGCTCGTCATCGACAAGCCCGGCGGACTGCCGGTCGAGCGGCCGCGCAAGGGCGGCCCTGCGCTCGAGGACCGGTTCGAGGGATTGAAGCTGGGCTTCCAGCATCCGCCGATGCCGGTCCACCGGCTCGACACCGACACCAGCGGATGCCTCCTGCTGGCGCGCAATCCCAAGGCGCTGAAGCGCTTCGCGAAGGCCTTCGAGGACCGCATCGTCGCCAAGCGCTACCTCGGCATTCTTGCAGGGGTGCCCGATGCCACCGCGGGCACCGTCGAGCTGGCGCTCGCCAAAATCAGCAGCGCGGGGGCGGGGTGGCGGATGATCCCGGCGAAGAAGGGTAAGCCGTCGGTCACGCATTGGCGCGTGATAAGCGAGGCGGAAGGCCGTGCGCTGGTCGAGTTCAGGCCCGAAACCGGGCGCACCCACCAGATTCGCGTCCACGCCGCGAGCGGGATCGGCGTGCCGCTGCTCGGCGACCCGGTCTATGGCAGCAAGACCGGGGCTGCGCGCACCATGCTCCACGCCGCCAGGCTGGAGGTGCCGCGAGCGGGCAAGCCGGCGATCGTCGCCGCTGCGCCGCTACCCGGTGATTTCGCGGTGCTCGGCTTCAGCGATGAATGAGACCGTCGAACGGGCGCTTGCACTGGCCGAGGAAAAGTTCGTCACCGTCGGCGGGCCGGGCGGGCAGAACGTCAACAAGGTCGCGACCGCGGTGCAGCTGCGGGTCGACATCTTTGCGCTGGGACTGAGCCCGGAGGTCTTCCACCGGTTGCGGGCGATTGCCGGCAGCAAGCTCACCAAGGCGGGCGAGCTGGTGCTGACCGCGAACGAATATCGCACCCAGGCCGAGAACCGCGAGGCGGCGCGCGCACGGCTCGTTGCGCTTGTCGAAGATGCGCTGACGCCTCCGAAATCGCGCGTCAAGACCCGGCTCAACCGGGTCGGCAAGGTGGAGCGGCTCAAGACCAAGAAAGCGCGCGGCACGGTCAAGGCCAACCGCGGCAAGGTGGAATGGTAAGAGCAGTTGACTTTCGCGGGTGAATCGCGCAATGGCCCGCGCCGCAGCGGCGGTGCTAGATGCGCCGCCCTTATTTTTTCGGGCGTCCCGGACTATCGGGGCACCAGCAAGCGAAATTTCAGGATACGACCATGGCGAAGCCCACCACCGTCAAGATCAAGCTCGTCTCGACTGCCGACACGGGCTTCTACTACGTCACCAAGAAGAACCCCCGGAACCACACCGAGAAGTTCACCTTCCGCAAGTACGACCCGGTGGCCAAGAAGCACGTCGAGTTCAAGGAAGCCAAGATCAAGTAAGCCAGTCAGGATACCTCTGGCACGGCTCGATCCCTGCCCGCGGCGGACTGGAACAACTGACCTGTTATCCTGAACCTGAGGAACGCCACGCATTCAGTGGTAGTTCAAGGCTCCGCCACCATTCGACGGAGCATGACTATCTTGCATAACATCTCGAACAAACCGCTGGGTGCCGCGCTTGCCGTGGCGCTCGGCGTTGCCGTTCCGGCCAGCTATCTCGCCGCGCCGGCGCCGGTCAGCGCGGCGGCGGGCGATCTCGATTCCGCGGTTGCCGCGCTGCGCGGCATCGGCACGATGACCGCCGATTTTACGCAGACCGACCGCAGCGGGCAGACGCTTCCCGGCAAGCTCTATCTCAAGCGCCCCGGAAAGATCCGCTTCGAATATGCGCCGAGCGCGAAGATGCTGGTCGTCTCCAACGGCAAGTCGCTCTACCTCGTCGATTACGAGGTGAGGCAGGTCCAGCGCTGGCCGATCGGCAGCTCGCCGCTGGGCGCGCTGCTCGACCCGAGCCGCGACGTGAAGGCGTATGGCACGCTTCTCCCCGGCAGCAGCAACGATGTGGTGGCGGTCGAGGTGCGGGACAGGAAGCATCCCGAATATGGCGTGATCACGCTGGTCTTCGTCCGCGACTCTTCCGCGCCGGGCGGGCTGAGGCTCAACAGCTGGGTGGCGCTCGATGCGCAGAACCACCGCACCACCGTGCGGCTGCGCAATCACAGCTACGGGGTAGCGATTGCCGATGCGAAATTCAGCTTCACCGATCCGCGCCGCACTGGTGGTCGCCGCTGACAAACGGTCTGGCGTGAGGCGAAGCGATGGCGCGACAATCCGATACGCGGCGTTCATCCGAATGACAGGCAGCGCCCCATAGAACCGGTCTCGCAGAGCGGTTGAGGCGGGTTCCCCCCCTGTTGCCCAGCTTCGGTACCCCGCCCTGTGCAAAGCGTGACGAACGCATGAAGGACCCTCGTGCCAATGCCCCCGGCACGAGGGTTTTTTGTCGCCCTATTTCAGCCCGAGCGTCTTGCGGATGTAGGTCGCGATCAGGTTCTGCTCGATCACGCCGTGGACCTGCTCGGAGCCCGGCCCGGTTGCGAACAGGGCGACATCCTCGCCGCCATGCGTTTCGGAGGGCAGCGGCACCAGCGCCTGCTGACGCGCCTTCGTGGAGGTGTCGGGCGCGCCCCGCACCCCCTTTACCGCGCCCGGACCATTGGCATAGCTGAGCGTGGTGTAGGGCTGACCGTCGCCTGCGATGGCAGGCTCGTCCGGCGTTCCAGCCCCTTCGCCGCCGCCCGTCACCAGCCCGAGGATGGGATTCCCGCGCCTGGGATAGCCGGCGATCGTCAGCACATGACTGTGATCGGCGGTGACAAGTATCAGCGTCTCGCGCGGATCCGTGTGATCGACCGCATACTGGACCGCCCTTGCGAACTCGACCGCTTCCTCCAGCGCGTATCCGGCCTGCCCGGCGTGATGGCCATGATCGATCCGGCCGCCTTCGACCATCAGATAAAAACCTTTGCCCTTCCCGAGCCGAGACAAGGCGGCGGCGGTCATCTCGGTGAGCGTCGGTTCGCTGGTGTCGGGCTTGCGGTCGAGCATATATGTCATGTGGCTGTCGGAAAAGATGCCCAGCACCGGCTTGCCGATCGGCGCTGCGGCCAGCGCGCCCGCGGTTTCCACGTAGGTGCCGCCGGTCCGTTCCGCCCAGGCGTGGCCGAGGTTCGTCCGCGCGTCCAGCCGCTCGCCCCCGGCCGCGCTGCCGAGGAACTTGGCCTTGCCGCCGCCGAGCACGACATCGAAGGGAAACGCGACGAGCTGCTGTGCGAGGTCGGCGCAGCCTTCGGGCCGTTCGCTCGCCGGGATGTCCTTGTCCGATTCCCAGTCGCGGTTGACGATGTGGCCATAGACCGCCGCCGGCGTCGCGTGCGTGATGCGCGTGGTGGTGACGATGCCGACCTCAAGGCCCGCGCGCTTGGCTGCCTCGGCAGTGTTGGGCAGCGGGTTCGCCTTTCCGGTCGTGCAGTCACCGCGCGTCGCCGCCTCGCTCACGCCGATATAGCCGATGCGGGTTTTCACCCCGGCATTCATCGCCGTCGCCGTCCCCGCGCTGTCGGGCACCTGCGCGTCCGTATTGTAGGTCTTGACCAGCGCGGTCTGCGGGAATTTCTCGAAGGAGAGGCTGTTTTCCTCGCCCGTCATGCCGCGCTTCTGGCCTTCGTAGATGCGCGCCGCGGTGATGGTGGAGATGCCCATGCCATCGCCGATGAACAGGATCACGTTCTTCGCGTGCGCCGGAGGGGCCGGCGTGCTGGCGATACGGTCCGCCCCGCCGGTCTGGCAGGCTGCCAGCGGAAGGACGGCGAGGGCGAGCGAAAGGCGGGCGAGACGGTTCATACGGGTGTTTCCTTGCAGTGCTCCGCCTCGCTATCGCAATCGCGCGCGACGGCAAGGTGACAATTGCGCCGCCGCCCCCTAACTGCGCGATCATGCCCACGCTTTCGGTCGCCACCTGGAACATCAATTCGGTGCGCCTGCGCCTGCCACAGGTCGAACGCTTCCTTGCCGAGCAGGCGCCCGACGTGCTGTGCCTGCAGGAGATCAAGTGCCAGGAGCACCAGTTCCCCTACGAGCCGCTCCGCGCCCTCGGCTACAACCACACTGCCATCCACGGGCAAAAGGGCTACCACGGGGTTGCAACCGTCAGCCGGGTGCCGATCCGCGAATTTTCGAAGCACGACTGGCAGGACAATGGCGAGGCGCGGCACATCGGGGTCGAACTGCTCGATCCCGCGATGCAGGGGATGGTGATCGAGAACGTCTATATCCCCGCCGGCGGCGATGAGCCCGACCGCGAGATCAATCCCAAGTTCGGCCAGAAGCTCGACTTTCTCGAACGGATGACGCGCTGGGCCGAGCGGATCGACCGCCCGACGCTGATCCTGGGCGATTTCAACGTCGCCCCGCTCGAAAGCGACGTGTGGAGCCACAAGGCGTTGCTGAAGGTGGTCAGCCACACACCGATCGAGGTTGCAGCTCTTCAGGGTTTCATGGACGCGCACGGCTGGGCCGATATCGGTCGCCAGCACCTGCCCGCGCCCGAACGCTATTATTCCTGGTGGAGTTACAGGGCGAAGGACTGGCGCAGCGGCGACCGCGGGCGGCGGCTCGATCATATGTGGGCGAGCCCCGAGCTTGCAAAGCAGACGACCGCGCACCGGGTGCACGAGGACACGCGCGATTGGGAGCAGCCAAGCGACCATGTGCCGCTGGTGACGGAGTTCGCATTCTGAGCGAGCCGTCCCCTTCACGCCGCGCCGCGCAGGCGGTCGACGCGCTCAGGCACGGCTGGCCGATCGTGGCGGCGGGCGCGCCGGTTCTCCAGCCGGTCGAGACCGGCTTCGACAATATGGCCGCCGAGACGCTGCTGATCTCCGCGAGCCGCGCGGCGACGCTCAAGCTCGCCAACCAGCGCGAGGCGGCGGTGCCGGGCAACCCGGTCCTTCTGCGCGCCGCGGAGCCATTCGATCTGGCCGCCGCACGCGCTGTTGCCGATCCGTCGATGGACCTCGCGACTCCGCTCAAGGGGCCGTTTCAGGCGCTGCCACTGACGTGGACCGAACCGGCGCGGGCGGCGCTGGAGCTGGCGCGGCTGGCGGGGATTCTGCCGGCCTTCATGGTATCGCCCGAAGCCCCAGGCGAGGCGCAGGCCTTCGACCCGGCCGACCTTGCCGCTTTCGCCAACCCCGAACGCCTGGCCATCGCCACCCGCGCGCGGCTTCCGGTGGCCGCGTTCGAGGAAGCCGAAATCGTCGCCTTCCGCAGCCCCGACGACATCCGCGAGCACGCCGCGCTGATCCTCGGCCGCCCACGCTCCCACCGCGCCCCGCTGGTGCGGCTCCATTCCGAATGCCTGACCGGGGACGTCTTCGGCAGCCTCAAATGCGATTGCGGCCCGCAGCTCGACGGCGCGCTCGCCGCGATGGCGGAAGAAGCGCAGGCCGGCGGCTGGGGCGTCGTCCTCTATCTGCGGCAGGAGGGGCGCGGAATCGGCCTCGTCAACAAGCTGCGTGCCTACCGCCTGCAGGACCAGGGTTTCGATACCATCGATGCCAATACCCGTCTGGGCCTGCCGGAAGAGGCGCGGGATTTTCCGGTGGCGGCGCGGATGCTGCGCCTGCTGGGGGTCACGACGACCCGGCTGATGACCAACAACCCGGCCAAGGTCGCGGCCTTCGAGGCGGCCGGAGTGACCGTGGCCGAGCGCGTGCCGCTGTCCTTGCCGACCGGTGCGCATAATCAGCACTATCTCGCCACCAAGCGCGATCGGGCGGGACATTTTCTTCCCTAGTCCGGGATTACGGGAACTCTGCCGCTCGTTTTGTGTTGTATGAAGCAAAACCGCCCCTTCGGGTCGCAATATATTGGACATCCGATGCGCAGTCTGCTTGGCATTTTCGCCGCGACGACGCTTGCCTTGAGCCCGGCTCTGCCGGTGTCGGCCCAGTCGTTCGCGGACCAGCCGTCCTCCCAGCCCCAGCTCTCCATCGCCGCCATCGAGCAGGGCATCGCTCGCGGCGATCCGGAGGCGATCTCCACCCTCGGCTGGGCCTACGAGACGGGCGCGGGAATCAAGGTCAACGCCGGTCGTGCGCTTGCGCTTTACCAGAAGGCCGCCGCCCAGGGTGACGCCTTCGGCAAATGGCGGCTCGGCGTGATGATCGACGAGGGCAAGACCGCCGGCACGCCGGAACGCGCAGTGGCGCTGTTCCGCGAGGCTGCGGCGGCAAAATCTCCCGGCGCCATGGCGAGCCTCGGCAAGATGTACGCCGAAGGCCGCGGTGTCGCGCGCGATTACGAAGCCGCGATGCGGTACTACCAGGCCGCCGCGCGGCTCGGCAGCGCGCACGGTATCGAGGGTATCGGCGTGCTCTATGCCAATGGTCAGGGCGTCAGCCGCGACATGAATCAGGCGCTGGCGCATTGGATGACCGCAGCCGCTGCCGGTGACGAGGATGCGATGGGCCTCCTCATGGAACATATGCCGGCATCCGGAACGCCAGAAGCGGCGGCGATTTATGCGCGCGCCAACGCCATCGCCGATGCCTATGGCATCGGCGACGACGACGATGCGCGCACCGCTTCGGTCAACTGAGGCCTAGGTTCCGCCGGGGTTTGAGCGAGCCGTTCGCTCAGGACGGGATCGCCATGGCTGCCAGCGTGGCCAGGAAGTGCGCGCGGCGTGTGCCATCATGGCGCACTCGATCCCGCGGATCCGGAACAGCCATCCGAACATGAGCGACGGAACGATGTTCCCAGCCAGGACGGCCGCGAGGATATAGCCGGTTGGGGAGGCATCGACCGCGTATACTATGCCGAGGTGACCGGCACCGAACAGCAGCGAAACCACAATGTTGACCAGCCAGAAGGCGCGATCCCGCGCCATGCCCGCGTGGACGGCAAGGGCCAATGCGCCCGAAAGCAAGCCCCAGCGGGCGATGATCTTCTCGGTGATGCCGCCATAGAGGAGCTTCGTGGCCAGCGGGAGCGGGAGCTTGCTCGCGATCGGGGCGGTGTATTCGGCGGTGGCCCAACCGAAGATGACGAGGACCGCGGCACTTGCGGCCGCTACAAGGACAGCGGGCCGAAGCGCCCCCCGGAACGCTTCCCCTGCGTTACCCCCGGTGACAAGCCCGCCGATGATCGGCGCGTCCAGCCCACTCTTCGGCGCCGCCCACCAGCCGAGCACCGCGAACAGGACCGTGAGCACGGCCGGCTGGATCAAGAGCAGACCCCTCGGTACGTCAGTCCCTTCCGGTAGGAGATTTTCGACCGGAGCCAGCGCCAGCGAAGCAATCCCGACGAGGCCCGCCGCCAACAGGACCAGGAGGGTTCCGAGCGCCCTGCGTGGCGCCGGGGCTGGTACGAAATCACTCATCGCCTTGATTTCCTTTCGGTTCGGGAGGGCGGCCCCTGCGCGCCGCGGGCGTGACCCTGGCGGTTACCCCGCGCGCCTCCAGCGCCTCGCGCAACAGCATCTCGATCTGGGCGTTGGCGCTGCGCAGTTCGGCCGACGCCAGTCGCTCGACCGCGGCGAAGACCGCCGGGTCGAGACGCAGGGCGAAGGCCTTCTTGTCCATGTCGCGGGCCCGCTTTGTGCCTACTGGTAGAGCGTGCCGGCGTTGACCACGGGCTGGGCCTCGCGCTCGCCGCAGAGCACCACCATCAGGTTGGAGACCATGGTGGCGCGGCGCTCGTTGTCGAGATCGACGATGCCGTCCTTGCTGAGCTTGGTGAGCGCGTCCTCGACCATGCCGACTGCGCCGATCACCAGCTTGGCGCGCGCCGCGATCACCGCATCGGCCTGCTGGCGGCGGAGCATGGCGCTGGCAATCTCGGCGGCGTAAGCGAGGTGGGTGAGGCCCGCCTCGTCGATGACGATGCCGGCCGCCTTCATGCGGTCGTTGAGCTCTTCGAGCAGCTCGCGGTTGACCCGGTCACCGCTGCCCCGCAGTGTAACCTCCTCGCCGTCGAGATCGTCATAGGGATGGCGCGAGCCGACAGTGCGAAGGCCCGCCTCTATCTGGATGTTCACGAACTGCTTGTAATCGTCCACGTCGAAGCTCGCCTGCGCGGTATCGGCGACGCGCCACACGACGTTGCAGGCGATCTCGATCGGGTTGCCGCGCAGCTCGTTGATCTTGACGCGTTCGGAATGGACGTTGTGCGCGCGGACCGAAATCTTCTTGCGCATGATCCAGGGCCACACCCAGCGCAGCCCCTCGCGCCGCTCGGTGCCGCGATAGGCGCCGAACAAGGTCAGGACGGCGGCCTGGTTCGGCTGGATCATGAAGAAGCCGGAGGCAATGAACACCAGCGCAAGTATGCGAAGGATGGTGACCGCCGCGAACCGGCCGTTGCTGGCACCGTCGACATAGCCGAGCGGCATATCCGCGGTGCCGCCGCTGGTGATGCCCACCGTGCGCCAGATCGTGAACCCCACCACCAGTGCGAACAGTAGCAGCATCGGATAGCCGCTCACACTCCAGCCAGGCGTTTCACGGCTGGTCTTCATCCCCTTGAGCTCGATCGACATACCACCACCTCCCTCGATATAACTATGATATCATATTTATATCGAATTCGTGGATCGTCAAGTGGATGCGATTTCCCTGAGGAAGCGCTCTCCGTAGGCCTCGAGCTTCTTCGCCCCGACACCGGGCAAGGCGCCGAGCTGTGACAGCGAGCCTGGCCGCGCCTCGGCCATCGCGCGCAGGGTGGAATCGTGGAAGATCACATAGGGCGGTACCCCGGCCTCCTCGGCGAGGTCCCGCCGGAGCGCCCGCAGCGCCTCGAACAGCGGGTCGTCGACCGGGTTGGCGGCGTTGCGGCTGGCGCGCGTGCCCGATCGTTTCGGCGGCGTGACGATTTCCACCGTCTCTCTGCCGGTCAGGATCGCGCGGGCCGTGCCGCCCAGCGCCAGCCCGCCGTGCTCGGTGGAGACCAGCACGCCCCGGGCCTGTAAAGCGCGGGCGAGCGGCTGGAGGAGCGACGCCTCCTCCCCGGCAACGATGCCGAACACGCTCAGCCGGTCGTGCCCGCGCTGGCGCACGCGCCCGTCCCCGCTGCCGGTGAGGACCTTGACGATGTGTCCCATGCCGAAGCTCTGCCCGGTGCGATAGACCGCGCTCAGCAGCTTGCGGGCAAGCTCGGTCGCGTCGATCACGCCCGGCTTGTCGAGGCAGTTGTCGCAATTGCCGCATTCGGCGGGCGGGTCCTCGCCGAAATGGCGCAGCAGCACGGCGCGGCGGCATTCGGCAGTCTCGACGAGGGCGGCTAGCGCATCGAGCCGCGCACGCTCTCCGGCGCGGCGGTCCTCTGGCACTTCGGACAGGCGCTGGCGAGCGGTGGCGAAATCGCCCGCCGCCCACAGCATCACCGCCTGGCTCGGATCGCCGTCGCGCCCGGCGCGGCCGGTTTCCTGGTAATAGCCCTCGATCGATTTCGGAACCCCGGCATGGGCGACGAAGCGTACGTCCGGCTTGTCGATCCCCATGCCGAAGGCGACCGTGGCGACCACCACCATGTCCTCGCTGGCGACGAAGGCGGCCTGGTTGGCGGCGCGGATCTCCGGTTCGAGCCCCGCGTGATAGGGGAGCACCGGACGGCCCGTCATCGCCGCGAGCTGCCCGGCGAGTGTCTCGGTCTTGGCCCGCGTCGGCGCATAGACGATGCCGGGGCCGGGCTGCTCGGCCATCAGCTGCGCGATCTGGCGCGCGGCGTTGTCGCGCGGGCGGATGGCGTAGCGGATGTTGGGCCGGTCGAAGCCCGCCAGCACCAGCCCGTCCTCGGGAATGCCGAGCTGCGCCATGACGTCGGCGCGGGTCTGGCGATCGGCGGTGGCGGTGAGCGCGAGCCGGGGCACCGCCGGGAAGGCGTCCATCAGCGGGCGGAGCTGGCGATAGTCGGGGCGGAAATCATGGCCCCATTCGGACACGCAATGCGCCTCGTCGATGGCGAACAGACTCAAGGACGCTTCGCCCAGCAGCGCGCGGAAGCCGGGCTGGCTGGCGCGTTCGGGCGCCACGTAGAGGAGGTCGAGCGCGCCCGCGCGGAAGGCGTCCAGCGTTTCGCGCCAGTCGGTGTCCACGCTCGTCAAGGTCGCGGCACGGATGCCGTTGGCGCGCGCGCTCCGCAGCTGGTCGTGCATCAGCGCGATCAGCGGGCTGACCACCACGCAGGTGCCTTGCAAGACCACCGCGGGGAGCTGGTAGGTGAGCGACTTGCCCGCACCCGTCGGCATCACCGCCAGCGTCGATTGCCCGGCGAGAACGCGCCCCACCACCTCGGCCTGCCTGCCGCGAAACTCGTCGAACCCGAAGACGCGCTTCAGCGCGGCGCGCGCCTGGTCGATGGTGGGGCGATCCATGCGCGACGCCTTGGCAGCGCGGGGCAGGGCGGGAAACCGCGCGGCGGACGTTTTCCCCGCGCGCTGCCCGCGTCGGGCTCATCTTTCGCTTGGAACCGCCGCCCCGCTATGGTTACTGGCTCCGCACAGGACACCCATCCCCTGAGGAGATTGCCATGAAGCTGCGTTCCGCCCTGATCCTCGTCGCCCCGCTCGCCCTGGCGCTGACCGGCTGCGGCCGCTCGGACGATGCCTCCACCGAGGCCGAGGCGGACACGGTCGAAATTCCCGCCAACGAGGCGCTCCAGACCGTGACCGAAACCCCCGTCGCCGATCCCAACGCCAATGCCGCGCTTCCGACCGGCGATGCCACGCCCGAGATGACCGAGGACGAGAAGATCAAGACTGCCGGTGACAGCGCCGCCGACACCGCCGCCGCGGCCGCCGACGCGATGGACGCTAGCGCGACCGAAGGCCAGCAATGAGCGTGGTGCGCGCACCGCTCGTCGCGGCGGCTTGCATGCTCGCTGCGGCTTGCTCTGCCGAGGAGAAGGTCTCCGTGCCTGCCACCAGCGCCGACGAGCGCCGCGCGGTGGCCGAGGCGCGGGAGATGATCCCCGAGGCCGAGCAGGCCGCGGCCAGCGAGGCGGCGATGACGCCGACCACCGCTCCTGCGCCGTCCACCGACCCCACCGCTCCGGTGCGCGAGGTGAAGCCGCAGTTCTCGACTCCCCTTCCGCAAGCGAGTCCCGCTCAATGACGAATCCCGGCATGGACGCCGACACCTTCGAGCAGTTCATCGACCAGCTCGACCGCTACGTCCGCGAGCGGCTGATCCCCGCCGAGCGCGAGACGATCGAGACCGACCGGGTGCCCGAGGTGATCGTGCAGGAAATGCGCGAGATGGGGCTGTTCGGGCTGACCGTGCCGGAGGAATACGGCGGGGCGGGGCTCAACACCTCGCAATATGCGCGCGTGGTGCGGAGCATGGCTTATGCCGCGCCGGCCTTCCGCTCGATCTTCTCGATCAATGTCGGCATGTTCAATTCCGCGATCAAGAACGGCGCTACCGAAGCGCAGAAGCGCGAATGGTGGCCGCGCATCGCTGCCGGCGAGATCGCCTGCTTCGGCCTGACCGAGCCCGGCTCGGGCTCCGACAGCGCCGCCATGCAGACCACCGCGCGCCCCGATCCTTCGGGCAACGGCTGGATCCTCAACGGCACCAAGCGCTACATCACCAATTCGCCGGAGGCCGCGGTGGGCCTGATCATGGCGCGCACCGAAAAGGAGGCGCTGCCCAAGAACGCGCATGTTTCCGCCTTTCTCGTGCCAATGGACACGCCCGGCGTCTCGACCGGCAGTCCGGATAGAAAGATGGGCCAGTCGGGCGCGCATATCGCCGACGTCATCCTCGAGGATGTCCACGTACCGGGTGAGGCGCTCCTGGGCGGGGAGACGGGCAAAGGCTTCGTCTTCGCGATGAAGAGCCTCGACAACGGGCGCATCTCGGTCGGCGCGGCCAGCACCGGATACGCCCGCCGCGCGCTAGATTCCGCGCTGCGCTACGCGACCGAACGCAAGGCCTTTGGGGAACCCATCGCCAATTTCCAGCTCATCCAGGCGATGCTGGCGGACAGCGAGACCGAGATCTACGCCGCCGAATGCATGATGGCGGACGTGACGGCGCGCGCCGACCGGGGGGAAAACATCCTGGTCAAGGCCGCCGCCTTCAAGGTCTTTGCCTCCGAAATGTGCGGGCGGGTGATGGACCGGGTGGTGCAGATCTACGGCGGGGCGGGCTACCTCGCCGAATACGATGCCGAACGCTTTTTCCGCGATGCGCGAATCTACCGCATCTACGAAGGCACCACGCAGATTCTCCAGCTCCAGATCGCCAAGCATATGCTGCGCGAGTTCGCGGCGAGCGGTCTATGACGATGAAGGTCGTCGTTCCCGCGCAGGCGGGGATCCAGGGCGGCTCACGCTATCGTCACCGCGATGGATTCCCGCCTGCGCGGGGATGACGAATGTATAGTTTGCTCTCCGGCCTCTCCATCGTCGAAGCATCCAGCTTCGTCGCCTCGCCCACCGCGGGGCTTTATTGCGCCCAGCTAGGGGCGGAGGTCATCCGGGTCGATCACAAGGCGGGCGGGCTCGATTACGACCGCTACATGCTAACGCGCGAGGGGCGCTCGCTGAGCTGGGAAAACCTCAACCGCGCCAAGAAATCGGTCGCGCTCGATCTGCTCAGCGGGGAGGGGCGCGAGCTGCTGGTGGCACTGGCGGCGCAAGCGGGAAACCTTATCACCAATCTGCCGGAAAAGAGCTTCCTCAGCCATGAGGCCGTGGCGGCGCAGCGCCCCGACCTCGTCGGCATCCGCATCATGGGCTGGCACGACGGGCGGCAGGCTATGGATTTCACGGTAAATGCGGCCAGCGGCTATCCGCTGATGTGCGGTCCGGAGGACTGGGACGAGGCCGACCCGCCGCCCGTCAACCAGGTGCTGCCCGCCTGGGACTTCCTCACCGGCGCCTATTGCGCTTTCGCGCTTCTCGCGGGGATCCGCCATCGCGAGCAGACGGGGGAGGGGCGCGAGCTGCGCGTGCCGCTGGGCGACGTTGCTATCGGCACGGTCGCGAACAGCGGGGCAATGGCGGAGATGCTTTATCGCGGGGCCAACCGCGAACGGCTCGGCAACGCCATATGGGGAGCCTTCGGGCGCGATTTTCGCAGCCGGGACGGGAAGCGCTTTATGGTCGCCGCTCTCACGCCCAAGCAGTGGGACGGGCTGGTCGCCGCCTTCGGCGTGGCGGAGGGGATCGCGGTGCTGGAGCGCGAGCTGGGCGTGCGCTTCGCAGATGGCGACACGCCGCGCTTCGCCCATCGCCACCGCCTGTTCACGCTGTTCCAGCAGGCGGCGGACCGGTTCGACTGGGCCGAGTTAGAAACACGCCTGGCGGTCGAGGGCTGCACCTATGAACGCTACCGCACCATGCACGAGGCCGCTACCGACCCGGTGCTGGTCACGGACAATCCGCTGTTCGGGCCCTCGCCCACGAACCCCTCCGGCTTCGCCTATCCCGCCCCGCGCAGTTTCGTGAGCATCCCCGGCGAGGAGCGCGGCGACCCGCGCGCGGCGCCTCTCCTGGGGGAACATACCGAGGAAGTGCTGGCCGAAAAGCTCGGTCTTTCCCCGGGGCAGATCGCCCGGCTCGTCGATGCTGGAATCGCCCGAATTTCCGACAAGGACTGACATTATGACCGCACCTCGCCGCGTCGCCATCTGCTCACCGCTTCGCACGCCGGTGGGGCGCTTTCTCGGCGCGCTCGCCCCGCTAGAGGCGGGCGCTCTGGGCGCAATAATCATCAGGGCGCTGGTCGAGCGCAGCGGGGTCGATCCCCTGCGGGTGGACGACGTGGTCTTCTCGCAAGGCTACGGTAGCGGCGAGGCGCCCGCGATCGGGCGCTGGAGCTGGCTCGCCGCGGGAATGCCGATCGAGGTGCCCGGCTTCCAGCTCGACCGGCGCTGCGGTTCGGGCCTCCAGGCGGTCGCGACCGCGGCGATGATGGTGCAGACCGGCGTCGCCGACTGCGTGCTGGCGGGCGGGGTGGAGAGCATGTCGAACGTCGAGCATTACACCACCGGGGCGCGCCACGGTGCGCGGATGGGCGATGTCGTGCTGTGGGACCGCCTCAGCCGGGGCCGGGTGATGAGCCAGCCGGTCGAACGCTTTGGGGTCATCACCGGCATGATCGAAACCGCCGAGAACCTCGCCAGCGATTACGGCATCACGCGTGAAGAAGCCGACGCCTTCGCGGTCCGCAGCCACCAGAACGCCGCGCGGGCGTGGAAGGAGGGCAGGTTCGACGCCCAGCTCGTGCCCGTGCCGGTCCCGCAGAAGCGCGGCGATCCGCTGGTATTCGCCAGGGACGAAGGCTTCCGCCCCGACGCCAGCATGGACACGCTCGGCGCGCTCAAGCCCATCGAAGGCGGGGTGGTGACGGCGGGCAACGCCAGCCAGCAGAACGATGCCGCCGCCGCCTGCCTCGTCGTCGCCGAGGACAAGCTCGAGGAACTTGGGCTGGAGCCGATGCTGTGGTTTCACTCATGGAGCGCGGCCGGCTGCGACCCCAGCCGCATGGGCATCGGCCCGGTTCCCGCGGTCGAGCGGCTGTTCGCGCGCACGGGCCTCGGCTGGGACGACATCGGCCTGGTAGAGCTGAACGAGGCTTTCGCGCCGCAGGTGCTTGCCGTGCTGAAGGGCTGGGGCTGGTCGGAGGGTGACTCTCGCCGCGAGATTCTCAACGTCAACGGCTCGGGCATCAGCCTCGGCCATCCCATCGGCGCAACCGGATTGCGCATCCTCGCCGACATGGCGCACGAGATACAGCGGCGCGAGGTGCGTTACGGACTCGAGACGATGTGCATCGGCGGGGGGCAGGGCATGACCGCGGTGTTCGAGCGCGCCGTTTGATGAGCGACTGGGACACTTGGATCGGGCGCGAGCTCCGGCAGGAGGGCCAGCTCGACCCGGCGCTGGCGCGGCGCTGGTGCGCGACTTTCGACCTGCCGGTGCCGTCGGTCGAGATGCCGCAGGGTATCCACCTCTGCCTCTGCACGCCCGAAACGCCGACGGAATTGCTGGGCGAGGACGGCCACCCCGCGCGCAATGCGCCCGGCAGCTTCCTCCCGCCGATCCCGCTGCCGCGCCGGATGTGGGCGGCAAGTGCGATGACGTTTCACCGCCCCTTGCGTATGGGCGATGCGATTGCTCGGACCAGCACAATCGCGGCCATCACCGAAAAGAGCGGCGGCAGCGGGACGCTGGTCTTCGTCGAGCTGGACCATCGCACCGGGGCGAATGGCGCGCTCGCGGTCGAGGAGCGACAGACGCTGGTCTATCGCGCGGTCGCCACGCCCGATGTCCCGCTGTCGCCGCCCGAGGCGGGGGAGGGGGCCTTCGACCGCTCCGACTGGGATGCGCATCGGGTGGTCGTGCCGGACGAGCGGTCGCTCTTCCGTTACTCCGCGCTCACCTTCAACACCCACCGCATCCATTACGACGCGCCTTATGCCCGCGATGTCGAGCGCTATCGCGGGCTGGTGGTGCATGGCCCGCTGACTGCGAGCCTGCTGCTCCAGCTGGCCGGCGCGCAATTCGGGAACAACCGCCTCGCGCGGTTCGCCTTCCGGGGGGTCAGCCCGGCCATCGTGGGCGAACTGCTCCATCTGGTGATGCGTGGCGGCGGCGACAGCCTCGAGATGGGTGCTTTCGCCGCGGACGGACGCCAGGTCATGAAGGCCGACGCAATTCTGCGTTAGCTTTCGTAGGCCGGGATGGGTTCGAGCGTGCCATAGGTCTCGACCGCCGGCTCGCGGTCGAGCGGCGCCAACTCCAGAGTGTCGGGAGGGACCGCGGTATCGGGAAGCCTTTGCAGCAGGTCACGGATCAGCGTGAGCCGCCCGCGCTTCTGATCGTTGAAATCGACCAGCGTCCACGGCGCCCATTCGGTATGCGTCGCCGCCAGCATCGCCTCGCGCGCCTTGGTGTAGGCGTCGTACTTCTCGCGCGCGGCAAGGTCGATGGGCGACAGCTTCCAGCGCTTGAGCGGATCCTCGAAGCGCTCCTTCAGCCGCTCCTCCTGCTGCGCCTGGTCGGTGGTGAGCCAGTATTTGAACAGCAGGATACCGTCATCGGTCAGCAGCCGCTCGAACGCGGGCGCCTGGGCGAGGAAGCGGGTGACCTGCTGATCGTCCGCGAAGCCCATGACCTTCTCGACCCCGGCGCGATTGTACCAGCTGCGGTCGAACAGCACGATCTCTCCCGCACTCGGCAGATGGGCGACGTAGCGCTGGAAGTACCACTGGCTTTTCTCGTCATCGCTCGGTTTAGACAACGCCACGACCCGGCATTGGCGCGGATTGAGCGCGAAGCGGACCGCAGCGATGGCGCCGCCCTTGCCCGCCGTGTCACGCCCCTCGAACAGCACCACGACGCGTTGGCCGGTCACGGCCACCCAGCGCGCCATTGCGATCAGTGCCTCCTGCAAGGGCTCGAGCGCCGCTTCGTATTCTTCGCGCTTCATTCGCGTCGTTCCTTTGTGTCGCGCCAGCCACGGTGCTATCGTCCGTGTATGAGCCAGACTGCCGCAGCCCGCACCGAGCCCGCAACCGATTTCACGCGGCTGCCGGATTTGCCGGCGGATGTGTTCACCGCTCCGCTCAGGCGCCCGGAGCAGGTCGGCGAGGACTGGCTGGAGTCGAAGCAGACCGCCTATTCGAGCGAGGACGACGCGATCTGGGACGACCTGTTCGAGCGTCAGATGGACGTGCTTCCCGGCCGCGCCGCCAGCGCCTTCATGGCGGGCCTCCAGAAACTCAACCTCAATCGCGGCGGGGTACCCGAGTTCGGCAAGCTATCCGAAGACCTCGGCCAGCTGACGGGTTGGAGCGTGGTGCCGGTGCCGATGCTCATCCCCGATCACGTGTTCTTCTGGCACCTCGCCAACCGGCGCTTCCCGGCGGGCAATTTCATCCGTACGCGCGATACCTTCGATTACATCCAGGAGCCCGACGTCTTCCATGACGTGTTCGGCCACGTGCCGATGCTGACCGACCCGGTCTATGCCGATTACATGCAGGAATATGGTCGCGCCGGGTGGAAGGCGATGCGCTTCAACCGGCTGAAATCGCTGGGGGCACTTTACTGGTACACGGTCGAGTTCGGGCTGATCCAGGAGCGCGACGGCATCAAGGCCTATGGCGCCGGAATCCTCTCCGGGCCTACCGAGGTCGTCTTTGCGACCGAGGCACAGAGCCCGAACCGGATCATGCTCAACGTCGACCGGGTGATGCGCACGGATTACGTCATCAGCGACCTGCAGCCGACCTATTTCGTTATCGAGAGCTTCGACGATCTCTATCGCCAGACCGTGGAGCGCGATTTCGAGCGGCTTTACCGCAGCCTGTCGCCCGGCTTCACCTATGCCAACAGCGCCGTTATCGACGTCGACGACGTGCTGCATCGCGGGACGCAGGAATATTCGCTGCGCGGTGGGCGGGGGAGCGGCGCGGCGCCGGTGTGACAGGAAAAAGAAACCGGCCCGGGATCACTCCCGAGCCGGTGTCCTGAAATTCGCCAGGATTACTTGGCGGCGTCGGTGGCGGTCGCGTTGCCGTCAGCCTTGTCCATCGCCTCACCCTGCTTTTCCATGGCGTCGGCCTTGTTCTCGGCCTGATCGGTCATGGCATCAGCCTGTTCGTCGGTAATCTTGCCGGCGTCGGCCGAAGCTTCGGCAGCGGCATTTACGGCTTCGGCGTTCTGCTCGCCGGCGTCTTCCATCGCGTTTTCCTTCGGGCCGTCACAGGCGACGACGCCGAAGCTGAGCGCGGCGGCAAGCATCGAGGTCTTGATCATGGTCTTCATTTTTCTTCCCCTTTTCAGAAAAACCGGCGCAACCTATATGCCGGTGGGTTCGGTTTGCAAACTCATCGAGAGCGAGCGGCCATCCATCGACGTGCAAGCATATGCAGGACGACGATGAACAGGGCCGCCGACAGCACACCCCACAGCAACTGACCGGCGCTGATGCCCGCGGAGAGGGAGACGTTCCCTGCCAGCAGTGCGCCCACATATGCGCCCGCGATGCCCGCGAGGCCACAGGCGGTGATGCCGACCCTGTCATCCCGCTCGACGACGATCGCGGCCAGCCATCCCATGACGGAACCTACAATGGTCAGAATCAGGAATCCCATCGGCTTCGGCTCACTCGTGATCAGGCGCAACTAGGGCAACAAGTGTCCGGCAGGCCAAAAGGTTCCGCAGATCGTGACAAAAATGTGGCCGTCAGCGAATGATGAGCCAGACGAGCGCCGCGGTCCCGGCGACGATACGATACCAGGCGAATGGCGCAAAGCCCCGCCGGCTGACATAGGCCACGAACAGGCGGATGACCGCTAGTGCCACGATGAAGCTGACGACGAAGCCGACCGCGATTTCTGCCCATCCGACGGTGCCGGTTCCGCTCGATAGCTGGTCGGCCTTGGTCGCCAATTCCAGCGTGGTCGCGCCCAGCATGGTGGGTATGGCAAGGAAGAAGGAGAACTCCGCCGCGGTCTTGCGCGCGGTTCCCATCGCCAGCGCGCCCAGGATTGTCGCCCCCGAGCGGCTGACCCCCGGTACCATGGCGAGACATTGCGCAAGGCCAATCCCGAGGACCGTGCGGATCGGCAGGTCGGCGATTTCCGCTTCCGCGTCGTCCTCTCGTCCCGGTGCGCGGCGCGACACCAGGCGTTCGATAAGAAGGATGGCCACGCCACCCGCGATCAGCGCCCAGGCGACCACCACGGGACTGCCGAGCAGGACCTCGATCTGGTCCTTGAACGCCAGTCCGAGCACGACCGAGGGCAGGAACGCGATGAGGATGTTGCGAACGAACCGCATCCCGCGCGCGTCCCGGCGCAAGAGGTCCATCAGAACTGCCCACAAGGTGCCCCAGTACTGGTACACCACGGCCAGGATGGCGCCGAGCTGAATGATGACGTTGAACATCGCCCATTGCGCGGCGTTATAGCCGAACAGCTCGGTGGCGAGGATCAGGTGTCCGGTCGAGGACACCGGCAGGAATTCGGTGACGCCCTCGACGATGCCGAGCAGGATGGCGGTGATGAGATCGTTCATGCCGCGCCCATGAACGAGCGGCACGGTCTGTCAACCCGTCGCTGCCGGTTGCTCAGGCGGTCTGCATACCGAACTGCAGCGCGGCGAGACGCGCATAGAGACCGCCCGCGCGCGACAGGGTGTGGTGCGAGCCCTGCTCGACGATCCGCCCCTCGTCCATCACCACGATGCGGTCGGCCGCGCGGATGGTGGCGAGGCGGTGGGCGATCACTAGCGTGGTCCTGTTCTGCATCAACCGGTCGAGCGCGTCCTGCACGAGCCGCTCGCTCTCGGCATCGAGCGCGCTGGTGGCCTCGTCCAGCAGCAGGATCGGCGTGTCGCGGAGCAGCGCGCGGGCAATGGCGAGGCGCTGCTGCTGTCCGCCGGAGAGGCGCGCGCCGTTCTCGCCGAGATCGGTGTCGAGGCCGTCGGGCAGGCGCTCGAGAAAATCGGCCGCATTGGCTGCGCGCGCGGCTTCCCAGATTTCAACATCCTCGGCATTCCAGCGGCCATAGCGCAGGTTGTCGCGCGCATTGGCGCTGAACAGGACGCCGTCCTGCGGGACCAGCGCAATCCGATCGCGGATGTCGGCGGGGTCGGCGCTTGCGAGCGGAATGCCGTCGAGCCGGATCGTGCCCGCCTGCGGATCGTAGAACCGCTCGGCAAGCTGGAAGATCGTGGACTTGCCTGCGCCGGAAGGGCCGACGATCGCAACCGTCTCCCCGGGCTCCACCTCGAGGGTAAAATCCTTGAGCGCCGCCACGTCGGGCCGCGTCGGATAGCGGAAGCTGACGTTGCGGAACGACAGGCTGCCGCGCGCCGGAACCGGGAGTGCCTGCGGACGCGCGGGCGGGGCGATTGTCGGGACTTCCTCGAGCAGTTCGTTGAGGCGGCTGGCGGCGCCCGCGCCACGCAGAAGGTCGCCATAAACCTCGGTCAGGGCGCCGAATGCCCCGGCGACGAGTCCGCCGGTGATGACGAAAGCCGCGATGGTGCCGCCGCTGATGGTGCCGCTGCTGACGCCCAGCGCACCGCGCCACATGAGAAGGGTGATGGCGCCGAAGACGAGGAAGATGACCACCGAGGTCATGATCGCGCGGATCAGGATGCGGCGCTTGGCGGTAGCGAAGCTGCGCTCCACCGCCGCGCCGAAGCGGTCGGTTTCGCGCTGTTCCTGGTTGAAACCCTGCACGATCTTCATGGCCGACAGGACTTCGGTCACCATCGCGCCGATGTCGGCGATCCGGTCCTGACTGTCGCGCGAGACGCTGCGGACGCGGCGCCCGAACACCGTGATCGGGATGACCACCAGCGGAATCACCAGCACCAGCCCGACGGTCAGCTGCGGGGCCAGGACGAAGAGATAGGCAATGCCGCCGATGCCCATCAGTACGTTCCGCAGCGCCACCGAAACGGTGGTGCCGACCACCTGCTCGATCAGCGTGGTATCGCTGGTCATGCGGCTGGAGATCTCCTTGGGGCTGTTCTGCTCGTAAAAGGCGGGGGACAGGCGCAGGAGGTTGCGGTGCACGGCGAGGCGGATATCGGCGACGACCCGCTCCCCCAGCCAGCTCACGAAGAAGAACCTGAATGCCGTGCCGATGGCGAGCACAGTGACGATGATCAGCAGGTATCGGAACCAGCGACCGATATTGGCCGCATCGCTCCCGGCGGCAAAGCCCCGGTCGATGATGAGCTTGAACCCGGCCGGGATCGCCAGCGTGGCCGCGGCAGTGACCATCAGCGCGGCAAGCGCCGCCGCTACTTGGCCGGGATATCGCGCAGCGGCGGCCCAGACCATCCGCAGCGGGCGCAACGAGCGCGTCTTGCGCGGCGTCTCATCTTCAACACCGATAGGATTTTGCGACCCCTTTTCGGGTGTCTCCGATTTTCCGTCCATGGACCGCAGTTAGGCGCGGAGCCGGCAATTTTCTACAGCGCCGTGATCCGATTTCAGCATTGTGCGTTGCACAAAGCGTTGCCGACGGCCACATATATCGTCCGGAGACGCTCGATGACAGGGCGCAGCAGGGGTAACGCATTGCTTTATCACGCGCATGAGCTGCAGCGCAGCTGGCTGGATGCCGCGAGCACCTGGGCATCGATCGGGGCGGAAGTCCTCGGCAACCCGGCTTTGCCGGTCGGCTACATGGGCCTTGCTCCGTTCGCTGCCAGCGCGCTCGAGGTCATCGCCCATGCCACCGCGCCGCGCGGAAAGCCCGATTTCGACATCGAGGTCGTCGAAGCTGGCGGTCAGGGCTGGCCCGTGACCGAGTCGATCGTCCTCAACAAGCCATTCGGCGACCTTCGCCGCTTCACGCATCCGGGCCTCGCACCCGATGCCCCCAGGCTGCTGATCGTCGCGCCGATGAGCGGGCATTACGCGACCCTGTTGCGCGGCACGGTCGCGCGCATGGCGCAGTCCTGCGAAGTCTACATCACCGACTGGGCAGATGCGAAGGTCGTACCGCTGTCCGAAGGCCGCTTCGATCTCGACGATTACATCGATTACGCGATCGAATTCCTCGAGTTCATCGCCGGGCAGGATGATGGGCGCGGCGTTCACGCGATGGCGGTATGCCAGCCTTCGGTGCCGGTGTTCGCGGCGACGGCGATCCTTAACATGCACAAGAGCCCGGCGGCGCCCCGGACGCTCACCATGATGGGCGGGCCGATCGACACTCGCGAATCCCCAACCACGGTCAATGATCTCGCGATGGAGCGGCCGATCGAGTGGTTCCGACAGAGCGTGATCGCGACCGTTCCCGGCCAGTATCGCGGCGCGGGGCGACGGGTCTACCCGGGCTTCCTGCAACTCGCCGGTTTCATGAGCATGAACCTCGGCAACCACCTGATGAGCCACTGGGAGATGTTCAAGCACCTCACGGTCGGTGACCAGGAAGGCGCGCAGGCAACCAAGGATTTCTACGAGGAATACCGCAGCGTCTGCGACATGACGGCGGAGTTCTACCTGCAGACGGTGGAGGAGGTGTTCCAGAAGCACTCGCTGCCCAACGGCACCTTCACCCATCGGGGCGATATCGTCGATCTCGGTGCGATCAAGCGCACGGCCCTGCTCGCGGTCGAAGGCGAGCGGGACGACATCTCAGGGATCGGGCAGACCAGGGCGGCGCTGACGCTGGCGACGGGACTCGCGGCGCGCAAGAAGCGCTACCTGCTTGCCGAAGGCGCCGGGCATTACGGCATCTTCAACGGCAACCGGTGGCGCGACAGGATCGCGCCGGTGGTCGAGGAGTGGATCGCCGCCAACGGCTGACAGTCAGGTCTCGATGCGCGGCTCGCGGCGGGAGAACAGCCGCCGGAGAACGTGCCTGGCCGCAAACAGCAATCCGATGATGATCGCCACCAATACGGCGGCTATCCCGGCGGCGTAGGCCGGGTGCTCGTAAGCCATGTAGAGCAGGCCGGCGGTCGCAACGTCCTCGACCGTCGACACCGCGATATTGCTCGCAGGTTCGGGGCTGGCATTGACCACGGCGCGTGCTCCGGCCTTGCCGGCATGGGCCGCAAGGCTCGCGCCTCCGCCAAGCAGGAGGGCGATGACCTGCATTGCCGGGTCGGACGGGTCGACGATCGCTAGCGCCAGCAGCGCGCCGCCGACGGGTCTCACCAGCGTATGGACTGCGTCCCAGATCGAATCGAGCCACATGACCTTGTCGGCAAAGAACTCGGCCAGCGCGCCCACCGCGGCGATCCCCATGATCCACGGGTTGGCGAGGATCTCGAGCGAATGGAGATGCTCGGGGAGCGGTAGCGCGCCGAGTCGCATGGCGAGCCCGGTGGCTAAGACGCTGAGATAGAGCCGCCAACCCGCCAGCAGGCTGACGCTCCCCGCGATCCCCAGGATTGCCATGATGTCCACGGGCTTCCCTCCAAGGTCAGGCCGGAAAGACGGTTAGACCCGTGCGCCTAAAGCGCAAGCACGGCCTCGCCAACCGGGGACGCGGAAGTGCCTGGAACAAATTCTGCCGGCTGCGAATCGCGCGTTATCCTCACCGCTGCTGCTACCATTCCGGGCGCGCTGACGTGTTCTGGATCGCTCTCGACAGTTTGAGCCTCGCCAGGCGCGGCATCATTCCCGGCCACATAGCTTGCCGGTTCGACATAGGGTTGCCGGTCGAGCACACGATAGCGCGTCTGGCTGAACAGTCCGCGTTCGGAAAGCTGCGCTACCCGTATGGTGCCGCGGGCAGTCACCAGTGGATAACGATCGGGCATCACTCCGGCCGTGACTGTCGGCTGGCGCCCGCTCGAGGTTTCGTGGTTCTGATAATATTCGGTCGTTGCCGATGCAGCGACGACGGGTGACGAACCTAATGCTGTGCCCGCGATTGCCCCACCCACGGCACACACGAGGCCCGCCCCCCAAAGCAGGGGAGACCTGATCATGATCCACGTACTCCGAAACTGTGATCTTGGCTGTGAAAACGCGCCGCGGCGCCACTGCGTTCCCGAAAGCGGGTGCGGGATTGTTAACTCTGGCAAGCAAGGAGGCGGCAACCGCAGCGTGTAAGGGCATGATAAAGGTTCATCGGCTAAGTTAATGCCGCAATCAGGATATCGCGGACCAGGGGCAAGCGGTCCGCACGGGGGACAGGGTCGGCCAATGCACGAATTGCAAAAGGTGTTCGCGACGGAAGCAGGCGAGGCGAGGTGGACGCAGGACATGCACGCCCTGTTCGGCGCGGGCGCCTTCGACGAGGCGGAATCGCTGCTGGCGGAAGCGCTCACTGCGCTCGACACCGAATTGGGGTGGCGATGCCTCGAGCTCCCGCGTGAGGCTGTGGTGCTGTCGGGCTGGGAAGAGATGGACGAGGCGATCGCCTTGCACGAGGGCGACCCGGTCACGGCCGTGACGATAGCCATCGCCAATGAGGCCGACCGCGCCTTCGAGAAAGGCCAGGTGCACCGGCCGTACGTGCTCCTCGGCCTCTATACCGACGAGGCCTACCCGTTTTCCAAAACGGTGCATTGGGAACTGCTGGACGAATGCCACGCGGAGGTGCCCGGATGGGCCGGGCGCGAGGAAGATGTCGAGATCCACATGGACATCGAAGGGCTGGACTTGCTCAACACGAGCCTCGTCCACCACAAACAGCGCCATTATTTCCGCGAGAACGGCGATGCGCCTGCGCCGCTGCGCTATGTCGAGTTCGTGGTCGCGTGCTGGTGGCGCGCGCTCCGCTGGCACCAGGCGGTGGCGACGGAATGCAAGCTTCACGGCCTGACCCGCGCGATCCCGGTGATCGCGGGCATGGTCGACATGCGGCCCGAGGCGGTCGCGATCCACGCATCCGGCATCGGCAAGAACGGTACGCTGTGCGCTGACGATGCCGACCATGGTTGCGGCAGCACCATGGCGGAAAGCTTCGGTGAGGGCTTCATCCAGCGCAAGGCGGTCGAAGAGGAAAGGGCGCCGCCAACCGGCTCCGACATCCGTCGCCGTGCCCTGGAGGACGGCGAAGTCCTCGAACAGCCCGCGCGGGCCGGCCTCTGGGCGCGGATTTTCGGTCGGCGCTGACCTTCGCACACCGGCTTGACCGGTCAGGGCGGCGGAGGCAGAGGTGCGCAGATGGGGCCCCGAGGGAGAGTTTCGAGCATTTTTGCCATCGCGGCATTCGCGCTCTCCGGGTGCAGTGCCGGGTCGCAGGATGGCCGTTCCCCGTCAGCGCCACGATCCGAGGTGATCGCGCCGGATGAAACGATCCGTCTCACCGGGGCCGAGCCGTTCTGGGGCGGGACCATCGCCTCGGGCCGGCTGGTCTATACCACTCCCGAAGACCCTGCCGGCCAGACGGTGGAGGTCCGGCGCTTCGCCGGGCTCAACGGCTTCGGCTTCGCCGGCCGGATGGGCGAGCAGGCGCTCGATGTCGTCGTCACCGAAGCACCGTGTTCCGACGGCATGAGCGACCGCATATACCCGTTTTCGGTCGTGCTTCAGATCGGGCAGGACCAGCGTCGTGGTTGCGGCTGGACGGAACGACTACCCTACGCTGGTCCGGCCACCCCCTAGCGGCCAAATCAAGGAACAAAATCTCAGCCAGCGGATTAAGCGCGCGGAAAGGGTCGCAATCTCCCAACCGACAGCCCGTGGACTATTGTGGCAAGTTCAGAGTATCTCGACGAGAATGGTTTGTCCGATCCCGGCGCTGCGTCGTTGGACGATAGCGTCATGAGGTTCCGCCGGACCCATCCCGATGATCAATTTTCCGGGTCGTCGGGAATGCTGTTCGAACAGGCCATGGCGCAGACGCGCATGGCGGTCTGCCTGACCGACCCTTACCAGCCTGATAATCCCATCGTCTTCGCCAATCGCGCCTTTCGTGCCCTAACCGGTTACGAGGAAGCCGAGGTTCTTGGCCGCAATTGCCGCTTTCTCCAAGGCCCCGCCAGCGATCCTGGTACTGTGGCCCGCCTGCGCGACGCCATCGCGCGCGAGGACGTGGTCATCGTCGAGATCGTTAATTACAGGAAGGACGGCACCAGGTTCTGGAACGCGCTTCACGTCGGGCCGATCTATGACGATGCGGGAGGGCTGGTCTATTTCTTCGGCAGCCAGTGGGACGTTTCCAACCTCCACGCAGCGCGGGCCGGAGAGCAGCACGCCCAGCTCATGGCCCGGGAATTGTCACACCGGATGAAGAATATGTTTTCGGTGATTTCCGCGATCGTGAACGTCACCGGACGGGCGCGCGGCCTAGAGGACGCCGCCGGCGAGATCACCTCGCGCATCCGCGCTTTGGGCCGTGCGTATGATACGACGCTGGAGCAGGGTGCCGCCGGCAGCTTCAGCATCCGCGAAGCGATAACGGCGACGCTGTCCCCCTATGGCGAGCGGATCACGGTGAATGGCCCCGATATTCGTGCACCTTTCGGCGTCATCTCGGCGCTCAGCCTGATTCTCCACGAACTCGCCGCCAACGCAGGCAAGCATGGGGCGTGGTCGCTACCCGATGGAACGGCCTCGCTGTCATGGTCGGGCGATGGAGGAGACCTTCGGATGCATTGGCGGGAAAGCGGCGGTCCCCCACTCCCGGGAACTGAACCCGGACCGGGATCGGGCACGATGATCACCGATCGCCTTCTGCGCGCCGCGGGAGGGCAAATCCAGCGGACTTGGCGGGCCGATGGGCTGGAAGCAGTCGTGACCCTGCCGATCCAGGAGGCGGACCTCGCGCGTCATGATTGACGGCACGATCCTCCTGGTCGAAGACGAACCGCTGATCCTCCTCGATCTCGAATTCGCGATCGAAGATATTGGCAGTCAGTTCGTCAGCACCAGCTCGGTTGCGCAGGCCCTTGCCGCCATCGAGCGAGCCGATCCCCCCATCGGCGTGGCGATCCTCGACGTGAACCTGGGGCGAGGCCAGACCTGCGAGCCCGTCGCCGACGAATTGCGGCGCCGTGGCATACCGTTCATTCTCCACTCGGGCGATCTCGACCGCCGCGACGAGACCATTCGTCGGCTCGGGGCGCGGATCATCGCCAAGCCGACTAGCGCGGAGCGCGTCGTAGACGAGGCTTTCGCCGAGTATCGTCAGTCGGGCGACCCGGTGACCGTACCCCCTTGACGGCTCAATAGAGCGCCGGGTTGTCCCGCTGCGCAGCGGTCGGGTTGCGTGGACGGAGCAATTGCAGGCGATCCACCCCGCCCTGTGCGCCGATGCCGCCACCCGTAATGGGCGAGCAACTGCGCCCGGCCAAGAAGTCGAGCGCGACCTTGACCGATGCCTCTTCCGGATCGCCGAGCGGCTTGGTGAAGCTGTCGTCCGCCACGCATGTTCTCGGCATCACCGATGCGAGCCCGGTGTAATAGTCCCCGCCACCGTCTCGATTGACCGTCCGGAAGGCGACCGCGCGCAGGCGGTCGTCGCAGGCGGAGCGGTCGAAGGCATATTGCCCCACCGGCTTGCCGAACGTGTTCCCGCCGACCAGCGCGAGATTGGTGCCGAGGTAGGGGATGAACGCATTCGCCACGAGCTCGCTCGCGGAGGCCGTGCCCGAGCGGCCGATCACCGCGACCTTGGTCGCGGCCACGGCCTGCGGCTGCGCGGCGAACAGGTCGGTCGTGTTCTCCGCCGCCTTCGAGGGGCGCAGCGTCGTGCGGGCGAAGACCTGCCCGACCTTGTCCGCCGCCATCAGGTCGCCCAGCAGCTTCGCCACCGAGACCAGCCCGCCGCCGTTATAGCGCAGGTCGAGGATGATGCGATTGATCCCCGCCGCTTTGAACTGCGCGAAGGCGGTGCGAAGCTGGTTATTCGCGTCCTCAACGATGAAGGTGCGCAGGTTGATGTATCCGACCGGGCCGGTGCCGTCGTTCAGCACCTTCACGCCGTAGCGGTCGGAGATCGGATCGAGCGAATAGTCGGCCTTCGTGATCGCCAGCGTGCGGTCTACCCCTTCCACTGTCCGGAACGCCAGCGTGCGGGTGACGCCCGCGGTGGTCGGCCCGAGCGCGTCTGAAACCGCGCCCGATCCGCCCGAGGCCATCAGCGAGGCGACGCTCTGCCCGTCGATGGTCAGGAGCTCGGTGCCGCGGTCCATGCCCGCGGCGAAGGCGGGGGCGGTCTCGAACGCCTCCATCACGAACACGCGGTTGGCGGTCGTATCGTAGGACAGGCGGATGCCGAAGCCAGCGTTGGAGCCGCTGGCGATCAGCGCGTTTTCGTCCTTGATCGAGGTGATGTAGCTGAAGCCTCGGTCCTTGGACTGGGCGCGGGCGGGGGCGACGAGTGCGTCGATGTAGTCCTGGACATCGGCGAAGGACGCCGCGTTGACCGACAGGTCGAGCAGGTCGGGGAACAGGTACCATTCGTTCATGGTGTCGCGCACCCACTGTGCGCGTGAGGCGTAGGTGCAGCCGCTCGCGCCACCACCGCCGCCCGTGCCACCTCCGCCGCCGATCAGGCCGCCCCCGGACCCGCTCCCTGCTCCTCCGCAGGCCGTCAGCGAGAGCGCGAGGAGAGATGACAAAAGGGTGCGACCGATGGGCATGGAGTGCGATTCCGCGTTGGTTCCGCCCGGCGTCCGGGGGAGCGCCTGTCTCCGAGCAGGCTGGTTAACACGGGCTTGACGAGCGGGCCTGCGCGCCAATTCGCGGCGAAATTGCCGGAAATCGACGCATGGTTGCGGATAAAGTGCCCGAAGACCCGGTTTTCCCTTGGCGAGCGCCCCTTCGCGGGGGCAAGTTGCGCCGGTGGGTTGGGGAGCAGTGAAATGCCGCGGCTCAACGACACGGATACGCAGGCCTGAGAAGGAAAGGATTACGATCATGGCTGGCAAGAACAACGCGCTCCAGAAACCCGTCAACCTCTCGCCCGAACTCGAGGCGGTGGTGGGCAAGGGTCCGATGACCCGCGCGCAGGTGACGTCGAAGGTGTGGGATCACATCAAGGCGAACAAGCTGCAGGACAGCAAGGATAAGCGCATGATCAATCCCGACGCCAAGCTCGGCGCGGTGATCGGCAAGGATCAAATCTCCATGTTCAAGATGACGGGCGCCGTCTCGAAGCACATGAGCTGATTTTCCGGAGGGGCGGCGCTTCGCGAACGGCCACTTCGTGACGCCGCCCGTCCACAAAGCCAGCCAGACCAGGATCGGCTGTGCAAACATTCTCGGGACATGATATTCGAGCCCGAGACCTTGATCCTGAGCCCCGAGATCCTGATCCTGACGCGCCGTGTCCAGCGCGAAATGACGGATGTTCGCCGGAAAGACGCAGACCGCATCGAGCGCGAGGCCGATCGCAGCCGCGCGGCGCCATTCGCGCGATCAGCGCTGGAGAAGCGCGGCGGCGGCGCGGGGGAAATAATGATTGCCTTCGACCACCACGGTATCGTCGCTGCGGGCGATTTCCGTTCCATTCCAGCGTGCTATGACAGTCACGGCACTCTCCAGATCAGTCGCAGCCACGACCGTCATCCGGCAACAATGTCGACTGTACGAACCAGAATGGTTATTCAACCGAATCGGCGTTGCACGTCCGGGCCGCGTCGCTATGCCGCAGGCTAGACCGTGCGACCGCCGCTGGCGAGGGAGATGATGCCTTGAGAAAACTGCCCGTCCTGCTCGCCGCGCTCTGCGCCGCCCTCGCCAGCCCCGTCGCCGCGCAGCGCTCGCCCGAACAGGTGGCGCAGGCCGCGCTCAAGGCCGCGCCGGTGTGGGACGGCCACAACGACGTGCCCGAGCAGCTGCGCGACCGGTACCAGAACGTCATCGCCGGGTTCGACTTCACCGACAGCAGCAAGGCGCCCTCCGCAGACGGCGGCCCCGTGGGGATGCACACCGACGTGCCACGCCTGCGCAAGGGGCGCGTCGGGGCGCAGTTCTGGTCGGTCTATGTCTCCGCCAGCCTGCCCGAGCCGCAGGCGGTGGTCGCCGTGCTCGAGCAGATCGACGTCGCCAAGCGGCTTATCGCGCGCTATCCGAAGGAGCTCGCCTTCGTCACCACGGCCGACGGTGCGGCGGCGGCGATGAAACAGGGACGGATCGCTTCGTTCATCGGGATGGAAGGCGGCAATTCGATCGGCGAGAGCCTCTCCGTGCTGCGCCAGACCTACGACCTCGGCGCGCGCTACCTCACCCTCACCCACTCGAAGACACTGAGCTGGGCCGACAGTTCGACCGATGCACCGAAGCACGACGGCCTCACCGATTTCGGTCGCAAGGTCGTGCGCGAGATGAACCGCATCGGGATGCTCGTCGACATCAGCCACGTCAGCGAGGCGACGATGATGGACGTGCTGGACGAGGCGAAGGCGCCAGTGATCTTCAGCCACTCGGGCGCGCGCGCCATCGACGGTCACCCGCGCAACGTACCCGACAGCGTGCTCGCGCGCCTGCCCGCCAACGGCGGCGTGGTCATGGCGGTCGCCTACCCGGCCTTTCTGAGCGAGGATTATCGCCAGTGGACCGCCAATGCGGCGGCCGAGGAGGCACGCCTCAAGAGCCTCAACCCCGGCGATCCGGCAGTGGTGAAGCGCGCGCTCGCCGCCTGGACCGCCGCGAACCCGCGCCCGAAGGCGACGGTCGGGCAATGGGCCGACCACATCGACCACATTAGGAAGGTAGCGGGCATCGATCACATCGGCCTGGGCGGCGATTACGACGGCATGGAGATCGGTCCGGTCGGCGCGGAGGACGTGACCGGCTACCCGGTCCTGTTCACCGAGCTCGCCCGCCGCGGCTACACACAGGCGGACCTGGAAAAGATCGCCAATCGCAACATCATGCGCGTGTTGCGCGCGGCGGAAGCCCATGCGGCAAGCCGCAAGGGCGATGCGCCGATCGAGACGCCCTATGTGGGGGCGGGGGGCTGAGGAGACTAGCGGCGTTCAACCCGGATTGCCGACGCTGATGACTTGTGGAACAATCTGACGGTTCCGGCGAGGGCTCAGTCATGCAGACGATTTTCCAACTGGTTTCCGCGGCTGCATTGGTCGGAGCGGCGGCACCATGCGAGCGACCGACTGAAGCGAATCTTCGAGCCGCTGACTCTGAACAGATGCGCATAATCATCGAGGAAGACGCCAAGGCGCAGGCTGAGTTAATGCACCCCAATTATCTGCTCAATGGCCCGGCCAATGTGGTGAAGCGAAAGGCCGAACTCGTGGCGATGCTCGCCCGTGGCGATATTGGCAGCGAGAGATTCGAGCGCACGGTCGAGGGGGTCGCGATCACTGGTGACGTCGGCATTGTTATGGGGAGCGAGGTTGTGAAACCAAGTCCGAACAGCAATCTTGGCCGCCTTCATCCCGGCCAGACACTGAAACGGCGATATACGAACGTGTTTTTATGGGAGGACGGGAAGTGGCGATTCCTCGCTAGGCAGGCGAGCATAGTCTCACCGTGAGCTACCTCTGCGGCCCACCTCACAACCGACCCTCTTGACCGCGCGCCTGCACTGCGATGGTGCATTTCGCCTCGGGCGCAACGCACCTACATCCGGTTGGGCGTGCAGCACCGGGTACCCGGACTTTCGCACAGCACTTTAGCCTCACACCTTCGTCACCCCCGGCTTGACGCGGAGTCTCGCTTTTCTTTGGGTGGCGCGCGCGATTGACAGCATTGCGCTGGAAGAAAGCACCGGCCTGGATCGGGTCCGGGCCGACGATGCGGGACGGGCAGGTTTACGAAACTTCGGGTCAGTTTGGCCGAGCGACCATAAACCGACTTGGACTGACCTGCTGCGCAATCAGCAGCGCGCCGCCAAAACTGCGGCGGCCCTCTCAGTTCTCGACAACCGGGAGACCGTTTTCCACCGTCTGCTTGTCCGAAGTCTGCGCCGGGAGCGGCTTGCCGAGATGATCGTCTTTCGGCTCCACCCGAGCGTCCTTGCTGACGTACTCCGCGTCGGGATCGCTGCGGGTAGCCGCGCCGGTGATCCAGATGATCGACAGCGCGCCGATCGCGAGCAGGGTGCCGATTATCAGAATCCAGCGGACGACGCCCTCCCTGGACGCGCCGACGGCCTCTTCCTCGCTGACATGAACTTCGTCGCCTTCGCGATGCATCGGTATCCTCCTGTCGTGCGACCTCAACTATGAACCATGTGGCGTGTTCCGGCCAAAGGTCAATCGCGCAGCAGATCGTTGATCCCCGTCTTGGCGCGCGTGCCTGCATCGACGGTCTTGATGATGACCGCGCAGGCGAGCGACGGGCCGCCGTTTGCGGCGGGCAGCGTGCCCGGCACGACGACCGAATAGGGCGGCACGCGGCCATAGCTGATCTCGCCCGTGTCGCGGCGGACGATCTTGGTCGACTGGCTGATGAAGACGCCCATCGCGATGACGCTGCCTTCGCCCACGATCACACCCTCGACGATCTCCGACCGCGCGCCGATGAAGCAATTGTCTTCGATGATGGTGGGGTTGGCCTGCATCGGTTCGAGCACGCCGCCGATCCCCGCCCCCCCGCTGAGGTGGCAGTGGCTGCCGATCTGCGCGCAACTGCCTACCGAGGCCCAGGTATCGACCATCGTCCCCTCGCCCACATAGGCGCCGATATTGACGAAGCTCGGCATCAGGATGCAGCCGGGTGCGATATAGGCTCCGGCGCGGGCGATCGCGCCGGGGACGACGCGGATGCCTGAGGAGCGGAAGCGCGCCTCGTTCCAGCCGGCGAACTTGCTGGGCACCTTGTCGTAGGCCGGGTGCCCCGCGCTGCCGCCTTCGACGAGGGCGTTGTCGTTGAGGCGGAAGGACAGCAGCACCGCCTTCTTGAGCCACTGGTTGACGCGCCAGCCGCCTGCGCGGTCGGGCTCCGCCACCCGCGCGCTGCCGTCATCCAGCATGGCGAGCGCGTCCGCGACGTCACGCGCGACGCCGCTGTCGAGCGCCCCCTCCTCGGCCCGCCGCTCCCAGGCGGCGTCGATGCGGGCGGCAAGATCCTGCGTCATGCGAAAAGTCCTCGAACTCACGGCGGTCGCGGGCCGGTTACGCGGCGTGCGGGCGAGGGGCAAGTGGGACGATCCGCGTTAAGGATAATGCCAGAAATTCGGCCTTAAAGGGCGGCGATGGGTAACGAGGGCATCGCACACCACCGCGATTCGATGGGCCGCGCGCTCCTGCGCGGCAGTGCCTGCGCGCTGGCGCTTCTGACGGCGGCCTGCGGCGGCGGGAGCGGAAACGCGATCTCCTCGACGCCCCCTCCGCCCAGCCCCGCGCCCGCGCCCGCCCCGACGCCTGCACCTGCACCCGGCGGGGTGACGCTGACGCAGGAATACCGCGATTCGGCAGGGCCGGCGCAGCACGGTGCCACGGTCGCCTGGGACGCGGGCTCGACCGGCACCGGGCAGACCATCGCGATCATCGATACCGGGATCGACGCGAGCAGTCCCGAATTCGTCGGCCGCGTGCTGCCTTCGTCTCGCGATGTGGCGAACGGCGGGCGCTCGATCCAGGCGGAGGACGACCACGGCACCAATGTCGCGCTGGTCGCTGCCGCCGCGCGTGACCGGGTGGGGGTGATGGGCATTGCCTACAACGCCTCGCTTCTGGTGCTGCGTGCCGATACGCCCGGGACCTGCTCGGGCGACCGCAACGTATCCGAGGCGAGCTGCTCGTTCAGCGACGCCAGCATCGCGCGCGGTGTCGATGCCGCGGTTGCGGGCGGGGCCAGGGTCATCAACATCAGCCTGGGCGGCAATGACCCGATCACGACCGGTGTGCGCGACGCGGTGGCGCGGGCGGCGAACGCCGGCGTGGTGATCGTCGTGGCCGCGGGCAATGGCGGGGACGGCAGCCGCTCCGGCGTCGATCCCAACCAGCCGAGCGGTTTCGCCTCCTCGCTGCGGGCGGCGGGGGGCGACAACGTGATCATCGTCGGCTCGGTCGACGAGGGTAACGTGATTTCGAGCTTCAGCCAGCGCGCGGGCGCGCAGGCGAACTATTTCCTCACCGCCCGGGGCGAGCGCATCTGCTGCGTCTACGAAAACGGCCAGGTTTATGTCGGCAACGACGGGCAGGGGCCTTACAATCTCGCCTTCTCGGGCACGAGCTTTTCGACCCCGCAAGTGGCGGGCGCAGTCGCCTTGCTGGCGCAGGCCTTCCCCAAGCTGACCGGCGCGCAGATCGTGCGGATCCTGCTCGACAGCGCGCGCGATGCCGGAGCGGCGGGCGTCGATGCGGTGTATGGCGCGGGGGTGCTCGATATCGCGCGCGCGTTTGCACCGCGCGGGGTCTTGACGCTGCCCGGCGGGACGACAGCGGTCTATCTCGGCGAGGGCGGCACCGGCTCGCCCGCCATGGGCGATGCGCTGGGTAGTGGCGAGGCGATCGGCGGGGTGGCGCTCGACGGCTACCAGCGGGCCTACAAGGTCGATCTCGGCAGCGGCCTGCGCGGTGCCGCGCCCGAGAGGCGGCTTGGCGGCGCGCTGGCGATGGGATCGCATGTCGCGGGCGCGCAGGCGGGGCCGATGGCGCTGGCCTTTACCGTGGCCGACCCGGCCCGCGAGGGGCCGAACGGTTGGGCGCGCCAGCTCAGGCTGAGCGGCGAGGAAGCTGACGGCGCGCGGCTGCTGGCGGCCCGGGCGATCGCGCGGCTGACGCCGGGCACCAGCCTGGCGATCGCGGTCAATGAAGGCGCGGAAGGGCTCTCCGCCCGGCTGCGCGGCGCGCGTCAGCCCGCGTTCCTGATCGCCCGCGCGGCGGAGGGTGACACCGGGTTCCAGCGCAGCGGCGACACCGCGCTCGTGCTCCGGCAGCAGTTCGGCGGCACGGGGCTCACATTCACCGCCACCAGCGGGCTGGTCTGGCGCGGCAACGACCTGCGCGCGGCCGAGGCGCTTCCGGGCGCTCCCCGCGAGCGGACGGCCACCCGTCGCTTCACCCTGACCGCGGACCGCGAGATCGGCCCGCTTGCGACGAGCCTAGGCGCGACCTGGCAGACCGAGGACGCGACCGTGCTCGGCGCGCTGTTTCCCGCTGCGTTCGGCGCGCGCGGTTCCGGCACGCTGTTCCTCGACGCTGCGGCTTGGCTTTCCCTCGCGCAGGGCTGGACCCTGGGTGCGCAATGGCGCCAGGGGTTGACCAAGGCGCACGCTGGCGGCCTCGTGACCGAGGGTTCGCGCTTTGCGAGCAATGGCTGGTCGATCGACCTATCCCGCGAGAACGCGTTCACCGTCGGCGACAGCCTCGGTTTCCGGCTGTCGCAGCCGCTGAGAGTCTCCGGCGGCGGGATCGGGCTGCGGCTCCCGGTGGCCTGGGATTACGCGACACTCAGCCCCACTTACGGCACACAATTCCTGTCGCTGACACCTTCGGGCCGCGAGATCGATGCCGAGCTTGCCTGGCGCGGGCCGCTGTGGGGCGGCAACGCAGGCGCGAGCCTGTTCTGGCGCAAGGATCCCGGTCACTACGCCAGCCTGCCCGACGACCGGGGCGTTGCATTGCGCTGGGAGCGGAGCTTCTAGAGCGTGTCCCGAAAAAGTGGGAACCGGTTTTTCGACCCGAACACGCGACCGCAAAGACCTAGTCAGGCATCCCCGCCGCGACTGCGAACTCATAAGCGCGCTCGACCAGCGGCCCGACGCGTTCGCTCATCGACTTGGCATGCGCCGAGGAGGCGGTGCCGTCGATCACCCGCTTCTTGATGCCCTGCATGATCCCGGCGAGCCGGAAGAGGTTGTAGGCGAAATACCAGTCCATCGGCGGCACCGGATAGCCAGTGCGTGCGACATAGCGCGCCAGCGCCTCGTCCTGCGTGGGAATGCCGAGCCCGGCGAGATCGAGCCCGAGCAGGCCCGCGCGCCCGTCCGCCGGGTTGTGCCAGTTGAGCATGAGGTAGCTGAAGTCCGCGATCGGATCGCCCAGCGTCGAGAGCTCCCAGTCGAGCACCGCCAATACGCGATCCGCGTCCTTCTCGAAGATCATGTTGTCGAGCCGGTAGTCGCCGTGGACCACGCTCGAGCCGTGCTGCGGGGGGATGGTGGTCGGCAGCCATTCGATCAGCCGCTCCATCTGGGGCATGTGCTCGGTTTCGGACAGCCGGTACTGCTTGGACCAGCGCGCGATCTGGCGCGCGCAGTAATCGGTGGGCTTGCCGTACCCGCCGAGCCCGATGGCGACCGGATCCTTGAGGTGGAGATCGGCCATCGTGTCGATCATGGCATCGTAGATCGCGCGGCGCTGCTCGGGCGCGAGGCCGGGGAGGGCGCCGTTCCACAGGCTCCGCCCGTCGGCGAGGCCCATGACGAAGAACTTCGCGCCGAGGACCTCGGGGTCCTCGCACAGGCCCCAGGTCTTCGGGACCGGGAAACCGGTCGGCCCAAGCGCGTGCATGGCGGCGTATTCGCGGTCCACCGCGTGGGCGCTCGGCAGCAGCTTGCCGAAGGGCTGGCGGCGCAGGACATAACTGCGAGCCGGCGTGTCGATCCGGTAGGTGGGGTTCGACTGCCCGCCCTTGAACTTGGAATAGGCGATCGGGCCTTCAAAGTCCTCGACGTTCGCTTCGAACCAGGCGGTGAGGCGGTCGAGGTCGAGTCGGTCGCGCTCGGGCACCTCGACGGTGCCGACCATTTCCTTGTCGAAGTCGATTGCGCCTGTGGTGTCCGCCATCAGTCGAACACGATCACGCTGCGCGCGTGATGCCCCTTACGCATGGTGTCGAAACCCTCGTTGACCTTCTCGAGCGGGATGCGCTCCGAAATGATAGTGTCGAGGTCCAGAAGGCCGCGCAGGTAGAAATCGACCAGGCGCGGCAGATCGACGGGAAAGTGATTCATCCCCATGATCGCGCCCTGCAACTTCTTGCCGCTGAGCAGATCCATCGCGCCCAAGCCCACCTTGCAGTCCAGCGGCATCATGCCGAGGATCGTGGCCGTGCCGCCGCGGCGCAGCACCTTTACCGCCAGATCGGCGCTGGCCTGCCGTCCGACCGCCTCGATGGCGTGGTGGACGCCGCCGCCGGAAATTGCGAGCACCTGCGCCGCCGCGTCCTCGGCCATCGCATCGACCGCGTGCGTTGCGCCCAGAACTTCGGCCAGCGCGCGCTTCTCGGGCACCGGATCGATCGCGATGACCTTGCCCGCGCCGGCGATGCGCGCGGCGTTGATTGCGGCAAGGCCCACGCCGCCGCAGCCGACGACCGCGACCGTCTCACCGGGGACAAGCTTGCAGGCATTGAAGATCGTCCCTGCACCGGTCGTGACCGCGCAGCCGATCACCGCCGCCCGGTCCAAAGGCATGGCCTTGTCGATGGCGACACAGGCGTGCTCGTGAACCAGCATCTGTTCGCAGAAGGCGCTGAGGTTGAGCATCTGCGCCACCGGCGCACTGCCATCGGCGCGCATGATCCGGGGTCCATCACCCTGCGTGCGGCGGGTGTCGGCGCCAAGGCACAGCGCCATGCGGCCCGTCACGCAGAACTCGCAATGGCCGCAAAAGGCGGAAAGGCAGGTGACGACATGGTCGCCCGGCTTCACCGTCCGCACCTCGCTGCCGACGGCGCGGACCACACCTGCCGCCTCGTGCCCCGGGATTGCGGGCAGGGCGTGGGGATAGGCCCCGTCGATGAAATGCAGGTCCGAGTGGCACAGCCCGCAGGCCTTGGTATCGATGAGCACCTCATGCGGGGCCGGATCGGCGAGCGTGACCTCGCCGATGGTGAGGCTCCCGACCTGTTCGAGTATCGCGGCTTTTGCCATTAGCGCGCCACGCCCACATCGCCCGAGCTGTAGCGGTCGTCGGCGGTCATCGGGCCCTTGCCGTCGCGCAGCGCGTTGGCGGTCGGGCCCGGATTGGGGGCATGCTTGGCGAACTCCATGCGCGCGATCGAGCGGGCGTGGACCTCGTCCGGCCCGTCGGCGAGGCGCAGCGTTCGCTGGTGAGCATAGGCGTTGGCGAGACCATAATCGTCGGATACGCCCCCGCCGCCATGCGCCTGTATGGCATCGTCGATGATGCGCAGCGCCATGTTGGGGGCCTGCACCTTGATCATCGCGATTTCCTGTTTCGCGCTCTTGTTGCCGACCTTGTCCATCATGTCGGCGGCCTTGAGGCAGAGCAGGCGCGTCATGTCGATGTCTATGCGGGCGCGGGCGACGCGCTCCTCCCATACCGAATGCTTGTAGATCGGCTTGCCGAACGCCTCGCGCTCCTGCAAGCGGCGGCACATCTTCGCGAGTGCTTCTTCGGCCACGCCGATGGTGCGCATGCAGTGGTGAATGCGGCCCGGCCCGAGCCGCCCCTGCGCAATCTCGAAGCCGCGACCTTCTCCCAGCAGCATATTGGTGACGGGGACGCGCACGTCCTTCAGTTCCACCTCCATGTGCCCGTGCGGCGCGTCGTCGTATCCGAAGACCGGAAGGTGGCGCAGTACCTTCACGCCCGGCGCGTCCATCGGCATAAGCAGCATGGACTGGGCGGCGTGGCGGCCGGCGGAAAAGTCCGTCTTGCCCATGACGATGGCGACCTTGCAGCGCGGGTCGCCCACGCCGCTCGACCACCACTTGCGCCCGTGGATGACATATTCATCGCCGTCGCGCTCGATGCGGGTCTCGATGTTGGTGGCGTCCGAGCTCGCCGTGAAGGGCTCGGTCATCAGGAAGGCGGAGCGGATCTTGCCGTTCATCAGCGGGGTGAGCCATTCCTCCTTCTGCTCGCGCGTGCCGTAGCGGTGAAACACCTCCATGTTGCCGGTATCGGGCGCGGAGCAGTTGAAGACCTCACTGGCGAAGCCGATCCGGCCCATCTCCTCCGCGCAGAGCGCGTATTCGAGATTGGTGAGGCCCGGGCCTTCGAACTCGTAGCTTTCATCGACGTGGTGGTGGCCGTCGTTTCTCGGCGGCATGAACAGGTTCCAGATGCCGGCGTCCTTCGCCTTGGCTTTCAGGTCCTCGACCACCTGGATTACCTTCCAGCGCTCGCCCTCGGCGTCCTGCGCCTTGTAAGTGGAGACCGCGGGCCGGACGTTCGCCTCGATGAAGTCGCGCACGCGGTCGCGCCAGTAGCGCTGGCGCTCGGTAGGTTCGAAATCCATCAGGCTGTCCTCTTGTTCAAATGTCGTTGGCGGAGCGAATCCGTTGCGAGGTGAAACTGGCAGAGCCCGCGGGCCACGCCAAGGGCTAGGTTATCGATGCGTCCGGATCGGCGCGCGCGGCGGCGCCCAGCGCGGCGAGGCGGGCCTCGTGGTCTTCCCGCGAGATCGGGAAGCGGACGAGGAACCAGGCGGTGATGCAGGCGAGGATGGCCGACAGGAGACCGTAGAGGATGATAAGCGTCGCCAGCGGCCCGTCACCGACCTCGCCCGGCTGTGCGGCCGCGGGGATTTGCGTGAAGCCGACGATCTGGCCCGACAGGAAGATTCCCGCCCCGGTCGCGCATTTCTGCACCAGCCAGTTGCCCGAGTAGAACGATCCTTCGGCCCGACGCCCGGTGCGCTGCTCGAAGGCCTCCACGATTTCCGCCACCATCGATGTCGCCGAGATCATGCTGACGATGCCGGCGGTATTGCCGACGATCAGGAACGGGAAATACCACGCGGTCGAGGCCGTCGAACCCGGCTGTGGCCAGAAGCCGAGCAGGAACAGCATATAGGGTGTGAAAGCGACGCCGAAAGCCGTCAGCGCGCCGGCCGCCGCCGTGAGCGGTTTGCCATAGCGGCGATGGAGCGGGCTCACGATCAGGAACATGATGATCGCGCTGATGCCGAGTGCCAGCGGGAACAGGTTGAAGGCGGCGGTGTCGAACTGCCACACGAAGGTATTGACATATTGCGACAGCGAGAAGGTCATGCCCTGGCTGACATAGGCGGCCAGCGCGCCGCCCGCGAAGATCAGGAATGCGGGCTCCGCAAAGGCCTCGCGAATCTCGGCGAAGCTGGCGCGCAGGCTGAAGGGCGGGGGGCGGCTTTCCGGGGAACGCGCGACCAGCCGGTGCAGTCCGGCCGCCGAACCCATCACCGACAGCACTATGATCACCGCCCCCGCGATGCCGAAGGCGCCATACCCCTCGGGGCTGAGGATACCCTCTGGCCCGCGCATGAACACCGCGAAGGCCAGCACCATCATCAGCAGTCCGCCGATCCAGCCGCTGAGAAAGCGATAGCGGAACAGCGTGGTCCGCTCGTCGTAATCGGAAGTGAGTTCGGGCACCAGCGCGATGGAGGGCACCTCGCAGGCCGACAGCAGCAGCCGCACCGCGACGCAGATCCCGAACAGGCCCCAGAAGTCCGGTGCCTCGCCGCCCGGTGGATGCCACAGCATCACCCACATTACCGCCAGAGGCAGCGGCGCGAGGTAGAGCCACGGGAGGCGGCGCCCCCAGCGGGTATAGGTCCGGTCCGACAGATTGCCGATCAGCGGGTCGATCAGCGCATCGACAATCAGTGCCAGCGCCAGCGCCGCGCCGACCGTCGCCGCCTCCATCCCGAGTACCTGGTTGTAGAAGATCAGCAGGAAGAAGGAGAAACCATTGTCCTTGACGCCGAAGGCGATAGCCCCGGCCCCCTGGATGATGCGGATGCGGTGCGGCACGGGGCCGCTAAATACGCTCATGGACGCACGCTTCGGTGGGTGCCCGCCGTTTCATAAGTGAATCGCAAGGCGTCTTTCCCCGGCCGTTTTGTCGGCGCCAGCTTAGGGACCGCACGTCCGCCGTCAACGCAAACCGGGTGACGTTACGGCGCCGGGCCTTCGCGGCGACGCGGCGCGATCGCGCTTGCAGCGATGCGCAAAATGGCCTTACCGTAAACGTAAAGCAGATATTCGAGAGGAGTCGGGCGATGGCCGGCGCAACACAGGAACTTGAGCAATTCCGCGCCGAAACGCGCAGCTGGCTGGAGGCGAATTGCCCCGCCGAGATGCGCGAACCCGTGCGCGACGAGGACGACGTCTACTGGGGCGGCCGCAACGCTGTCTTCAAGAGCGAGGCCCAGCGGCAGTGGTTCGAAGCCTGCCGCGACAAGGGCTACACCGTCCCCGCCTGGCCCAAGGAATATGGCGGCGCCGGCCTTACCCCTCCGCAAGCCAAGGTGCTGCGCGAGGAAATGGCGCGCATCGGCGCGCGCCCGCCATTGTCCAGCTTCGGCATCTGGATGCTCGGCCCCGCGCTGCTCAAGTTCGGGACCGAACAGCAGAAACTCCGCTTCCTCAACGAGATCGCGCGTGGCGAGATCCGCTGGTGCCAGGGCTATTCGGAACCGGGCAGCGGATCGGACCTCGTCAGCTTGCAGACCTATGGCGAGGACAGGGGCGACCACTGGGTCGTCAACGGCCAGAAGATATGGACCAGCTATGCCGACAAGGCCGACTGGATCTTCTGCCTCGTCCGCACCGACAAGGCGAACAAGTACCAGGGCATCACCTTCATGCTCTACGACATGGCCTCGCCCGGGGTGACCACCAAGCCGATCCTGCTGATCAGCGGCAACAGCCCGTTCTGCGAGACCTTCTTCGACGATGTTAAGGTGCCCAAGAGCTATGGCGAGGGCATTCCCGCGCAGGTGGGCGAGGTCAATCGCGGGTGGGACGTGGCGAAATATCTGCTCGGCCACGAGCGCGAGATGATCTCGGGCGCCGACGGTGGCGAGCGCACCGCTGCGATCGGTGCGGCGATGAAGCGCGGGGCGGGTGAGCTCGACCCGCTGCTGCGTGCCGAGCTGGCGCAGTTCGACGTCGATGCGCTGGCCTACGCCTGCATGGGCGAGAAATTCCTCGACGAGGTCAAGGTCGGGAAGGCCCATCCCGCCCAGCCCAGCATGATGAAATACGCCGGGACCGAGCTTAACAAGCGCCGCTACGAGCTGATGATGGCGGCGGGCGGCAGCCGCGCGCTCGAATGGTACAGCGAGGAGACGGGCGGCGGCAAGACCGCGCGCGGCTGGTTGCGGACCAAGGCCAATTCCATCGAAGGCGGCACGAGCGAAGTCATGCTCAACGTGGTCGCCAAGCGTATCCTCGACCTTCCCGGAGCCTGATCGATGCCCCTCTACCACACCGACGATCAGGCGATGCTGGCCGAAACCGCGAGCCAGTTCATGGCCGAGGAAGGCGCCATTTCGAAGCAACTGCGCCACTGGCGCGACCGCGACTGCACGGACGGCTTCGGCCACGCGCTGTGGAAGCAGATGGCGGAGATGGGCTTCACCGGCCTGCTGGTGCCCGAAGCCGATGGCGGGCTCGGTATGGGCCATGTCGAGGCGGGGATTGTGCTCGAGGAGATCGGCCGCAACCTCACCCCGTCGCCGTTCCTGACGAGTTCGGTGCTCGCTGCAACGGCCCTGCAAGCGGGCAGCAACGACCTCAAAGGCCGCTGGCTTCCCGGTTTGATCGCAGGCGACAGCGTTTTCGCGGTCGCGGTGGACGAGGGCGCCAAGCACCGCCCCGAACGCATCAGGACCCGCGCCGAGAAATCGGGCAACGGGTTCCGCCTCTCGGGGCAGAAGGATTTCGTGGTCCAGGGCGCCAGTGCCGATGTGCTGGTGGTCGCGGCGCGCACCTCGGGCGCGGACGAGGACGCCGATGGCATCACCCTGTTCGCGGTGCCGAAGGATGCCGCGAACATGAGCCACCAGCCCGTTCGCCTCGTCGACAGCTCGATGGCGACGCACACGAAGTTCGACGGCGTCGAGCTCGATGGCGATGCCGTGATCGGCGAGGTCGATGGCGGCCGCGAAGTGCTGGAGCGGATGCTGATGGCGGGCCGGGTCGGCGCGGCAGCGGAAGGCGTCGGGGTCGCGCGCGGGGCGATGGACATGACCGTCGGTTACCTCAAGCAGAGGAAGCAGTTCGGCAAGCTCATCGGCGAGTTCCAGGCCCTCCAGCACCGCGCCGCGCATCTCTATTCGGAAGTCGAGATCGCACGTGCCGCCGTCATCAAGGCCGCACAGCTGCTCGATGCGGGGAGCGAGAACGCGGACCTGATGGCCAGCGTCGCCAAGGCCAAGGTCGCCAAGACCGCGCGCCTCGCGGTGCAGGAAGGCGTCCAAATGCACGGCGGCATCGGCATGACCGACGAATACGACATCGGCCTTTACATGAAGCGCGACCGGGCGCTTCAGGAGTTCCTCGGCGACCAGTACTACCACGCCAATCGCGTGGCGGAGCTGTCGGGATACTGACCTGAACGCCTGTCCGCCATTCCCGCGCAGGCGGGATTCCGGCGGCGGGCGACACCAATGAATGGATCCTTGCGTTCGCGGGGACGAAGAAAGGAAGCGGGATGACCCTCGAAGACATGTTCGGCCTCAAGGGGCGAGTGGCGCTGGTGACCGGCGGGAGCCGGGGCATCGGGAAGATGATCGTCGAGGGTTTCCTCGCCGCCGGGATCGAGCGGGTCTATATCTCGGCCCGCAAGATCAACGAGATCGAGGAGACCTGCGCGGAACTGGGCGACAGGGTCGTCGGCATCCAGGGCGACATCTCGACCATGGACGGGATCGAGGCGCTGGTCGCGGAGATTTCGGGCCGCGAGAACAAGCTCGACATTCTCGTCAACAACGCTGGCGCGGCCTGGGGTGCGGACTACCTCGAGTTCCCCGAGGCCGGGTGGGACAAGGTCATGGCATTGAACGTCAAGACGCCGTTCTTCCTGACCCAGAAGCTCCACTCGCTGCTGACGGCCGCCGCCAGCGCCGATCGGCCCGCCAAGGTCATCAACATCGCCTCGATCGACGGGCTGCGCATCAACCCGTGGGAGACCTATAGCTACCAGGCGTCGAAGAGCTCGCTCATCCACCTCACACGGCGCATGGCGGCGCGGCTGGTCAAGGACCACGTCTATGTAACTGCAATCGCGCCGGGCGCTTTCCCGTCGAGCATGAACAAGGTTGCGCGCGATCACGCCGACCAGAGCGCGCAGGGCATCCCCAACAAGCGCGTCGGCGACAAGCTCGATATGGGCGGCAGCGCGGTCTATCTCGCCAGCCGGGCGGGGGATTACACGGTGGGCGAGACGCTCACGGTGGACGGCGGCATCGTCAACGCCCTGCTGCCGAGCCATTTCGCCGAAGCGATCTGAGCCCCGCGCGCTCCGCCGCGGGGATTACCGGACCTGGGCTTTCGTCACGGAAGGCACCAGCGTCAGCAGCCACCAGTCCGGCGGCGCGCCAAAGCGCATCGAGGCGCTGGTTGTGCCGATCCCGCCCGTGACAACCGATAGCTGCCGCCCGAGCCGCCCGATCCCGCACCGCAGCGCTTTCGGGTAATTGCGCGGATACAGAAGCTCGGTCGGATAGAATTCGAACCCTGCGACCCGCACCACGGCCTGCCCGCAATGGGTGTGTCCGGCGAGCAGCAGCGTTATCGGCTTGTTCCGAAGCCATTTGTAGATTCCGGGCGAGTGCGTCGCATAGACCGGCACCCCGCCAGCCGCCTGCGCGGCGGCGAGCGTCCCGTCGACTTGCGAAAAGCCGGAGGTGGAATCGTCGATCCCGGCAATCGCCAGCGGTCCCGCGCGCGCCGCGCTGTTGGCGAGGACCGTGATGCCGGCATCCTCCAGCGCCTTGCGGACCCGCTTGGGCTCGGTCGTGTTGTCGTGATTGCCCATCGTCGCGAAGACGCCGAGCGGAGCGCGCAGGCGCGACAGCGGGGCAACGAGCAGGTCGGGCTGGAACTTCGGGTCGCCGCGATAGTCGCCGTTCACCGAATCCCCGGCGATAATCACCACGTCCGGCCGGGCCGCGTTGATCAGCGCCACGACCCGGTCCAGCCGTTCGGGCGGGGTGGCGCCGTTGCCGATGTGGATGTCGCTGAGCAGGGCGAGGCGGATCGGCGCGGTTCCGGTGGGCAGCTGCGGCATGACGATGCGCGCGCTGCGCATTATGGGATCGCGCCGCGCTTCCGACAAACCCTGCCAGGCCAGCGCGCCGACCAGGACCAGCGCTATTGCCGCGCCGAACAGCCAGATCCCCCTGCGCATGACCGTCAGCGCATCAGCTCGCGGACGAAGGGGATGAGGCCGGTCTGGCGCTGGCGCTTCATCCGCTCGGCGTGGAGGATCTCGCGCACCTTGGCGAAGCAGCTGTCGACGTCCTCGTTGATCACGACGTAGTCATAGGCGTCCCAGTGGCTGATCTCGGCCCGGGCGCGCTCCATCCGCGCCTCGATCACGTCGCCATCGTCGGTGGCGCGGGTTTCGAGGCGCCGCCGAAGCTCCTCGATCGTCGGCGGCAGGATGAAGACGCGGACCACGTCCTGCTGGTCCTTCTGGTAAAGCTGCTGCGTGCCCTGCCAGTCGATATCGAACAGGAAATCGCGCCCTTCCTTCAGGGCGGCGCGGATGCGGCCCTTCGGCGTGCCGTAGCGGTGGCCGAAGACGTGGGCCCATTCGTAAAAGCCGTCGTCCTCCACCATCCGGTCGAATTCCGCGTCGTCCACGAAGTGATAATGCACGCCTTCGGTCTCGCCCTGGCGGGGCGGGCGGGTGGTCACCGAAACGGAGAGCCTGATCTCGTCATCGGCCTCCAGCAACATCCGGCTGATGGTGGTCTTGCCCGCGCCTGAGGGCGAGGAGAGGATGAACATCAGCCCGCGGCGGTCGAGCTGGGCGACGGAGGTCTGGTCGTCGAGGCTGGTCATGCGCGCCTGTGGAGCCAAACGCCCTCGCAAATCAAGGGTCGGCGGGTGCGATGGCGCCGCTTATTCGTCCGCCGCCTGCTCCAGAAGCTTCGCATCCCCTTCGCGCGCCTGCTTGCGCCGGGTCTTGCGGCGATCGAGCAGTGTCTTGGCGAGCGCGCCGCCGCCGACGACCAGAGCGCCGGGAACGCTGCGCGTCGCGATGCGGGCCAGCGCCCAGGAAATCACCGTCTGGCCCAGCGTCTTGTTCTGGACGATCTGCCTGGCGGTCACCTTGCCGTAGCGGTTGGACAGCAGCCCCTTCTGGATTCCGCGCCGCGCGAGGTAGCCGCCCGCCCTGATGGCGATATCGGCAAGGAGGAAATTGGTCGCCGGGTTTTCTGTGGGACCGGGAATGCCCTTTCCCTTCTTGGCAAGCGGCTTCGAGGGCTTGTGCGAGGGCCGCCGGGCAACCGTTTCCATGATCCCCTTGCGCTTGGACATTCGCTTCCTCTCAGCCGCACGCGGCGGCGCGGGCTATTTCTTGCGACCGAAATCCACCGTCACGACGTTGGAGCCGTCATCCTTGGGAACACCCGCGCGCTCGCCCTGTTCCGCCTCGTCATTGTCCGGGTCCTCGGTCGCCGGGGGTGCCATGTCGGCGACGGTGGCCTGGAACTGGAGGCCGAAATCGACCGCCGGATCCACGAACTGGGTGATCGCGCCGTAGGGCACCACCAGCGTCGCCGGCACCTGGTTGAAGCTGAGGCCGACGCTGAAGCGGTCGTCTTCCACCTTCAGGTCCCAGAACTTGTTCTGGAGGACGATCGTCATCTCGTCCGGGAAGCGTTCGCACAGGGACTTGGGGATCGAGACGCCGGGGGCGTGGGTCTTGAAGGTGATGTAGAAATGGTGGTTGCCCGGAAGCTCGCTGCCGCCAGCGACAATCTCGCCAAGCACCCGGCCGACGACCGCCCGCAGCGCCTCCTGCACGATGGCATCGTAGGGGATCAGGCTGTCGGGCGTCTCGTCGCTCATGCGCGCTAGGTGGCGGCGCGCTTTCCCCCGGTCAAGCAAGAATGCTTGCACGGCGCGCGGGGCCGCGTGTAGCGGCGCTATCCATGCGAACTGGCAGGATCGAACGCAACACCGCGGAAACGCGCATCCTCGTCGAGGTAAATCTCGACGGGACGGGCGCCTATGACATTTCGACGGGGATCGGCTTCCTCGACCACATGACCGAACAGTTCAGCCGCCACTCGCTCATCGACGTGAGGATGAAGGTGGAAGGCGACCTCCATGTGGACCAGCACCACACCACCGAGGACAGCGCGCTCGCGCTGGGCCAGGCGATCGCGCAGGCATTGGGCGACAAGGGCGGCATCGCCCGCTACGGCGAGGCGCACGCCCCGATGGACGAGACGCTGGCCCGCGTCGCGCTCGACATCTCGGGCCGGCCCTTTTTCGTTTGGAAGGCCGAATTCACGCAGGAAAAGCTTGGCGAGTGGGACACCGAGCTGGTGGAGCACTGGTTCCAGTCGATCGGCCAGACCGCGGGGCTGACCCTCCATGCGGAGGTGATCTACGGCACCAACAACCACCACAAATGCGAAGGGCTCTACAAGGCTTTTGCCCGCGCGATGCGCGCGGCTGTGGCGATCGACCCGAGGAAGCAGGGTGCGATCCCGAGCACCAAGGGCCAGCTCGGTGGGTAGGATTTTTGTGGTCCGCACGCCCGTCCGGGCGCGCGAAATCCTCGCTCATGCTGGCTGCGCCAGCGTCGCTGCGGGCGGGTGTTCGCCCTTGCGGTCGCTGCGCGACCGGGAGCGATCCGCATGACCGAAGTGGTCGCCTTGGTCGATTACGGCGCGGGCAATCTGCATTCGGTCGAAAACGCGCTGAAGAAGGTCGGCGCCTCGGTTACCGTCACCGCAGACCCGGACGTGCTGCGCGCCGCCGACCGGATCGTCCTGCCCGGAGTCGGCAGCTTCAAGGCCTGCGGAGAGGGGCTGCGCGCCATTCCCGGCGCGATCGAGGCGATGCACGAGCGGGTCTTCGTCGGCGGCGCGCCCTTCCTCGGCATTTGCGTGGGGATGCAGCTCCTCGCGACCGAGGGGCTCGAGCATGGCAAGACGCCGGGGCTGGGCTGGATCGCGGGCACGGTGCGTCTGATGGAGCCGACCGACCGGACGGTGAAGGTGCCGCACATGGGCTGGAACGACGTCGCGGTGCTGCCGCATGCCAAGGGCGGCATCGTGGAGGCGGGGGAGGCCTATTTCCTTCATTCCTACCACTTCAAGCCGCGCCACCACGAGGACACCCTCGCCATGACCGACCACGGCGGCGGGATGGTGGCGGCGGTGGGCCGGGCCAATATGCTGGGCGTGCAGTTCCACCCGGAGAAGAGCCAGGCCTATGGGCTGGCGCTGCTGGAAAGGTTTATCGAATGGCGGCCATAGCTTCACCCCGCCCCTTCAGGGGAGGGGACGGGGGTGGGGCCTGTAATGGGGCTCGCGCTTCGACATTCCCCACCCCAACCCCTCCCCTGAAGGGGAGCGGCTTGTGATCGTCTTCCCCGCCATCGACCTCAAGGCGGGCCAGGTCGTGCGCCTCGCCGAGGGCGATATGGCGCGCGCAACCGTCTATGGCGACGATCCCGCCGCCCAGGCCGCGCTGTTCGCCGAGGCCGGGGCGCAGCATCTCCACGTCGTCGATCTAGACGGCAGCTTCGCGGGTCGGGCCGAAAATCGCGGGGCGGTCGAGAGCATCCTCGCGAGCTTTCCCGGCCATGTGCAACTCGGCGGTGGCATCAGAACGCGCGAAGCGGTCGAGGGCTGGTTCGACCTCGGCGTGGCGCGCATCGTGATGGGCACCGCGGCACTGAAAGACCCGCAATTCGTGAAGGACATGGCGTCGGAGTTTCCCGGCGGCATCGTCGTCGCGGTGGATGCGCGCGACGGCATGGTGGCGACCGAGGGCTGGGCCGAGGCGAGCGACGTGCCGGTGCACGACCTGGCCCGCCGGTTCGAGGATGCGGGGGTCGCCGCGGTGCTGTTCACGGACATCGGGCGCGACGGGCTGCTGAAGGGCGTCAACATCGATGCGACGCTCGACCTTGCGCGGCGTGTGGACCTGCCCGTGATCGCCAGCGGCGGCGTCAAGGGGCTGGACGATATTCACGTCCTTTCGCTCCACGCGCGGGAGGGGATCGAGGGCGTCATCACGGGCCGTGCGCTATATGACGGGCGGCTCGACCTGACGGCGGCGCTGGCGATGGCGGCGCGGGCAGCGTCATGACCGTCCGCATCCGCGTCATTCCCTGCCTCGACGTTGCCGACGGGCGCGTGGTGAAGGGCGTCAATTTCGTCGATCTCAAGGATGCGGGCGATCCGGTCGAGCAGGCGCGCGCCTATGATCGCGCCGGGGCGGACGAGCTGTGCTTCCTCGACATCTCCGCCAGCCATGAAGGGCGCGGGACGCTGCTCGACGTGGTGCGGCGCACCGCGGAGGTGTGCTTCATGCCGCTGACCGTGGGCGGCGGGGTGCGCGAGGTCGAGGATGCGCGCGCGCTGCTGCTGGCCGGCGCCGACAAGGTCGCGGTCAACAGCGCGGCGGTCGCCCGGCCCGAACTCGTGGCCGAGATCGCCGACCGCTTCGGCAGCCAGTGCGTGGTCGCTTCGGTCGACGCCAGGGTCGCGACCAGCGACGGCCCTTCGGCAGGCTCAGGAGGGCCCGTGCGCGGCTGGGAGGTATTTACCCATGGCGGGCGCAAGGCGACCGGGATCGACGCCGTAGCTCACGCCATCCGCCTCGCCGAGCTGGGCGCGGGGGAGTTGCTTGTGACCTCTATGGATTCGGATGGGACGAAGGACGGCTACGACCTCGACCTGATCCGCGCCATCGCCGATGCGGTGAGCGTGCCGGTCGTCGCCTCGGGCGGGGTGGGCACGCTCGAGCATCTAGTCGAGGGCGTGACGCGCGGTCACGCCAGCGCGGTCCTCGCCGCATCGATCTTCCATTTCGGCCAGCACACCGTGGCCGAAGCGCACGCGGCCTTGCGCGCAGCGGGGCTTCCGGCGAGAGCATGAGTATGGACACGCTCATCCGCCTCGAAGCTACCGTAACCCAGCGGCTCTCCGCCGATCCGGGCAGCAGCTACGTCGCCAGCCTGACGGCGAAAGGCCTTCCGGCCATCGCGAAGAAGCTCGGCGAGGAGGCGGTGGAAACCGTTATCGCCGCGCTGTCCGGCAGCGAGGAGGAGCTGGTGGGGGAGGCCGCGGATGTGCTGTTCCACCTCACCGTGCTCCTCGCCGCGAAGGGGGTTTCACTCGATCAGGTCATGGCCGAACTCGACCGGCGCGAGGGAACCTCGGGGCTGGACGAAAAGGCCAACAGGAACCGCTGATGCCCATCGACCCGACGCTGCCCTACGATGATCACAACATCTTCGCGAAGATCCTGCGCGGCGAAATCCCCTCGACCCGGGTGTACGAGGACGAGTGGGCGATCGCCTTCGAGGACATCAACCCGCAGGCGGAAGTCCACACGCTGGTAATCCCGCGCGGGCGCTACGTGAGCTGGGACGATTTTTCGGCGAAGGCCAGCGACGCGGAAATCGCCGGTTTCGTGCGCGCAGTCGGCGCGGTGGCGCGGGCGAAGGGGCTGGTCGAGCCCGGCTATCGCCTGCTCGCCAATGTCGGTCCCCACGGCGGACAGGAGGTGCCGCATCTGCACGTCCATCTGTTCGGCGGCGAGCCATTGGGGCGGATGATCTGTAAGCATTGAGCCAAATAGGCACAAAATCCTTGACATCGTGACGCTATCGGGTTATCTGTTCCGATGGTGGCAAAACCGCAGATCATTCCGATAACGCGGATTATTCTCCCGTCGTCATTCCCGCGAAGGCGGGAATCTATTTCGCTCCTCCCGTGACGGCGCTGACTGGATCCCCGCCTTCGCGGGGATGACGGAAAGACAGAAGTCGACCTGACTAGCGACGGCGATCGGAGGGCTGGCTCGGGAGGACGAAGCTGGAATGATACAATGGCCGGCCTCAACCCACCTTTCATACCCAGAAACGACGCGGCTCGTCGCTCTCCCTGCTTGCCCCCCGACTCGCCGCTGGGCTAGGCGGGCCACCACATGACCATGCCCAACCCCCCAGACGGCATTATCGAGGGCGCGCGCCACCTCTACGCGGTGCGCGCCTATTACGAGGACACCGACCTTTCGGGCATCGTCTATCACGCCAACTATCTGCGCTGGTTCGAACGCGCGCGCAGCGACCTGCTGCGCCGCCTCGGCATCGACCAGCGTGCCGCGGTGGAGAGCGGGGACGGGGCTTACGCCGTCAGCGAGCTGGCGCTGCGCTACCTGCGGCCGGCGCGGCTCGACGACGACGTGCTGATCGAGACCCGCTGCACCGAGCTCGGCGCGGCGAGCTGCCGCATGGCCCAGCGCGCCAGCCGCGACGGGGAGACCCTGGTCGAGGCGACCCTGCGCGTCGGCTTCATCACGCCCGAATGCCGCCCGCGCCGCCAGCCCGCCGAATGGCGAGCCGCCTTTGCCGACTTCATGAAAGAGGCCGAAACCGCATGACCACGCTCGATCTTCTCGCCGCCGCCGGGGCGCCGACCCGGCTCGATCCGGTGCGCCTGTTCATGGACGCGGACATCGTCGTGAAGCTGGTGATGGCGGGCCTGCTGCTGGCGAGCGTCTGGACCTGGGCGATCATCGTCTCCTTCGCGCTGCGGATGAGCGGGATTGGACGCCGCACCGGCGCCTACGAGGAGGATTTCTGGCAGGCCGAGGATTTCGACGCCTTCGCCCGGCAGAAGGGCAATGGCGAGCTGCCGCCGGGCCGCGTCGCGCGCGCGGGGGTCGCCGAATGGCGCCATTCGGTGAAGGGGGGAATCAGGGACCGCGAGGGCACCCGCCAGCGCCTCGCCGCGGTGATGGAAAGCCAGGTCGCGCAGGAAGCGGACGAGCTGGCCGAGCGGCTGAACTTCCTCGCCACGGTCGGCTCGGTCGCGCCCTTCGTCGGGCTGTTCGGCACCGTCTGGGGCATCATGAACAGCTTCTTCCAGATCGGGCAGCAGGAAAGCTCCAGCCTGGCGGTGGTGGCGCCCGGCATTTCGGAGGCGCTGTTCGCCACCGCGATCGGGCTCTTCGCCGCGATCCCCGCGGTCATCGCCTACAACCGCTTCAGCCATGCGGTGAACCGCTACGAGAGCCGGCTGCAACGCTTCGCCGACCGGCTGCACGCCAGCTTCAGCCGCCAGCTGGAGGCGCAATGACCCGCCAGTTTAATCCGTTCGTGTCGAGCGAAGTCGAGACACGGGGCGCGGGACATCTCGACTTCGCTCGATGCGAACGGGAGGGCTGCTGAATGGCGATCGGCCTCGCATCCGGCGGCAGGCGCGGGCGTCGTGGCGGCAGGCGGACGCCGATGGCAGAGATCAATGTCACCCCGCTGGTCGACGTCATGCTGGTGCTGCTGATCATCTTCATGGTCACCGCCCCGCTGCTGACCGCCGCGGTGCCGGTGGACCTCCCCGACAGTCGTGCCAATCCCATCGACAGCGAGGCGCAGGCGGTGACGCTCAGCATCGACCGCGAAGGCGTGGTCTACATCGACGATCGCCCGATAGAGCGCGGTGCTCTGGCCGAGGCGCTGGCCGACCTCCCCCGTGCTGAAAAAGGCCCCGACATCACGCTGCGTGCCGACCGCGCGCTCGACTATGGCCGGGTGATGGCGGTGATGGGCGAGCTCAATCGCGCGGGGCTCAACCGCATCTCGCTGGTCACCAACGGTTCATCGGCGGCTCCATAGCGATATGGCGATGGTGGCAGGCCTCAAGCGCGAAGAACGCATCGGTCTCGCAGTCGCGCTCGGGCTGCACCTCGTGCTCGTGCTCGCCTTCCTGTTCCAGCCCAAGACCCGCACCGATATCGCGCCTGAGCAGCGCATGACGGTAAACCTTGCGAGCGAGGTCGGGCTGGAAGCCGCCGCGCCTGTGCCGGTACCCGAAAGCCGCGCGGCGATTGCGCCGGTGCGGTCGGAGGAACCCGGTCCCGAGCCGGTCGTGCAGCCCGCGGTCCTGCCGAAGCCCGCTTCGCCCACCACCTCGAACCGCGCCCCCGCCAAGCCCGCGCAGGTCAGGCCCGCGCCGCCGAAACCCGCGCCGAAGAAGGGCGGCGGGCAGCTCGTGGGCGACAATTTCCTCGCCGGAATGGGCGGATCGACCAGCACTAAAGAGACCCGCGCGCCTGCCAGCGCCATCGGCGCTAGCGAGCGAGCCTCGCTGCTCCAGGCCATCGTGCGCGAGGTGAAACCGCGCTGGCAGCCGCCCAGCGGCCCGGACGTCGACCTGATCGTCAGCAAGGTGCGCTTCCGCCTCAATCGCGACGGCAGCCTCGATGGGCGTCCCCAGCTTGTCAGCCAACGCGGTGTCAACGATACCAATCGCACGCAGGCCGGTCGCCATGGCGAACAGGCCATCCGCGCCGTGCAACTGGCCGCCCCGTTCGACTTGCCCGAGGCGCTTTATGCTGGTTGGAAGACCGTGACACTCGATTTCGACTGGAAGCTTTCGCAATGAGACATTTGCTCGCAACCGCCCTCATCCTGGTCGCCGCCGCCCCGCTCGCGGCCCAAAGCGCGGGTCAGAGCCAGAACCAGGACCTCGGCGAGCGCCTGCCGCAGGACGGTGCGGTCCAGACGACCGAGGACGAGGGGCTGTCGGGTTCCGTCAGCTTCGAGGGGAATCTGGAAGATCTCGGCATCGCGATCCCCGCCTTCGCGACCGACCGCGATGCGCCGACGCCTGCCAACGCGGCCGGAACCGCTGCGCTCGGCACCGAGATCGCGCGGGTGGTCTATGGCGACCTCAGAAACAACGGCCTCTTCAAGCCGACCGGCCCCGATGCGCTGCCTCGGCCCGCCTATGCCGAGATCGCCACGCCAAACTATGCCACGTGGGGTAATCGCGGTGCCGATATGCTGGTTCAGGGCTATGTCCGCGCGCAGGGTTCGGGCCAGATCGCGGTCGGGTGCTATCTCTACGATACCAAGCTGAATACGCAGCTGGCGCGGCAGGGCTGGCTGGTTACGCCCGGCGAGTGGCGGCGGGCCGCGCACAAATGCGCCGACATGGTCTATTCGCGCCTATCGGGCGAAAGCCCGTTCTTCGACAGCCGCATCGCCTATATCGCCGAGACCGGCCCGAAGGACAAACGCGTCAAGCGGCTCGCGATCATGGATTCGGACGGGGCCAACCACCGCTTCATTACCAGCGGGAAGTCCACCGCGCTCACCCCGCGCTATTCGCCCGATTACAAGAAGCTGAGCTATCTCTCCTACGTGGACGGCAATCCGCGCATCTACGTCTACGACATCGGCACGGGGCGGCAGACGCTGGTAACGCAGAGCCGCAACCCGACCTTCGCCCCGCGCTGGAGCCCGGACGGGCGCTACATCCTCTATTCCATGGCCGTCGCGGGCAATACCGACATCTACCGCGTGCCCGCCACGGGCGGGGAGAGCGTACGGCTGACCAGCGGACCGGGCATCGACATCGGCGGCAGCTACAGCCCGGACGGCAAGCAGATTGTGTTCGAGAGCGACCGCTCGGGCAGCCAGCAATGCTACGTGATGAACGCTGACGGATCGAACCAGCACCGCATCAGCTTCGGCGGTGGGCGCTGCGCGACGCCCGAATGGAGCCCGCGCGGCGACCAGATCGCCTTCACCAATGCCAGCACCTTCAACGTGTCGGTGATGAGCCCGAATGGTCAGAACGTGCGTGTGCTGACGCGCGGCTGGCAGGACGAGGCGCCGACCTGGGCGCCCAACGGCCGCATCATCCAGTTCTTCCGCTCGAGCCGCGGCAGAGGCGGGGAGGCGTCCCTGTGGCAGGTCGATCTGACCGGCAGGAACGAGCGTCGCCTCTCCACCATCGCGGGCGCGTCCGACCCTGCGTGGGGACCGATCCTGCCGTGAGGCGTTACAATTCCACGAAGTTACCAAGGGAGACCCCGATGACGAAATCCGCCCTGTTCCTCTCCGCCGCCGCCACGCTCGCGCTGGCCGCCTGCGCCAAGAAGCCGCCCGAGCAGCTTCCGCCCGCCCCGCAGGAAACCGCCACCCCCGAGGCCGTCGAAACCGGCGCGGCGACCCCCGGCCCGGGCACGCAGGACCACTTCGAAACCGCCGTCGGCGCGGTCAACACCATCGTCTATTTCGATACCGATCAATACGATATCGACAGTGAGGACGGCTCGAAGCTGCAGGCGCAGGCGCGCTATTTCGCGCAGTACCCGAACGTCAATTTCACCATCGAAGGCCACGCCGACGAACGCGGCACGCGCGAATACAACCTCGCGCTCGGCGAGCGGCGCGCCAATGCGGCGAAGAACTATCTCGTCAGCCTGGGCATCCCGGCGGCACGGATCCGCACCGTCAGCTATGGCAAGGAACGGCCGGTGGCGCTGGATTCCAGTGAGGCGGCCTGGGCCCAGAACCGTCGCGCAGCGACGGTGGTCATCAACTAGGCGCTGAAAAGAACGCTGATAAGGGAGCCGTGCGCAGTGGCGGCGCGGCTCTCGTCGCCGCCCATCGGGCCGCCGAACGCCATCGCGGCGGCCAGCGCCAGCATGGCGATGGTCGAGATCGCTGCGGAGATGGACAGTTGCCGGCTCATCGGTCGGGGCCTCTAGCGCCAAGGGCTTTACGCTTCGTTGCAATGCAACATTTCTGAATGCAACGCGTTCCCGAAGCTTGTGCCAACCGCCAGCCTTTCTAGATTGACCGCCATGTTCTCCCGACCAACGCCATGAAAAAGGCCCGCCGCTCCTCCGACTGGGGCTTCCCCCGCTGGCGCGGTTACGAAGGCGCGCGCGAGGCGGCGCCCGTGCGGCTGTGCGACCGTTACGGCTGCGAGGAAAAGGGCGATTGCCCCGCGCCCAAGGCGCCCAACAGCCCGGATCGCTGGTATTTCTGCCAGGCCCATGCGGCGGAATACAATGCGCGCTGGGACTATTTCGAGGGCCTCGACAAGGCCGAGCGCGAAGGTCGCGCCAAGGCCGAGCGGCGCGAGAACTCGGGCTATGCCGAGGCGCAGCATTATGGCTGGGCCGGAAGCGGCGATGGCAGCCGCACCGCCGACGAAATGCGCGCGCTCGAACTGCTTGGGCTGGAGGCCGATGCCGACATCGGCGCGGTCAAAAAGGCCTTCCGCGAGCGCGCCAAGATCGTCCATCCCGACGTTCGCCCCGGTGACGAGGAGGCCGCCAGGAGCTTTCAGGCGCTTTCGCTGGCCTATGAGGTTCTGAAGCAGGCGGAGGAGCGGCGGGAGTGGAAGGGGTGATCCATCGATACGCCTGAATCCCGCAATGGTGCAGGATTAACAAAACGTTTCAGGATATTTACGATATCGGGTATCTTCGGACTTGACCGACTCGCGGTCAGGATTGGGGAAACATATGTTCAAGACGTTTGCGGCTACCAGCCTTTTTGCCCTCTCGCTGGCGGCGCCTGCCGCGGCTTCGGGCCTGACCGACAATTTCGATGCGGAATCGCCGGGCAGCACGATCCTGAACTACAATGGCTTTGCCAATTTCGATGTCGGCAATGGCACGGTGGACCTGCTGTTCGATCCGAACGGCTTCGGTCTCGCCTGCGCCGGTAGCAGCGGCTCCTGCGTCGATCTCGACGGTTCGACCAGCGACGGCGGGCAGCTGACGACAAAGGCGTTCTACAGCTTCAACGCCGGCGACAAGGTCACGCTGAGCTTCGATCTCAGCGGCAATATGCGCCAAGGCGGCGATGACGGTTTCTCGGCCGGCTTTACCTTCCAGAATCCGATCGACGTTCTCGCCTATACGCTGGGCGGGGGTTACGGTGCCGCTGGGCCGTTCGACTTCTTCAACACGCCAAGCATCGCCACCAGCACGACCATCGGGCAGGCCAAGCCGTTCACAACCTACTCCCTGTCGTTCACGGCAGGTCAGGCCGGGGCTTTAAAAGCATTCATCGGCACCAGCAGCAACGACAACGTCGGCCCGATCCTCGACAACTTCGCGCTCACCATCGCAGCCGGCGTGCCGGAGCCGAGCCAGTGGCTTCTGCTGATCCTGGGCTTCGGCGCGGTTGGCGCAACCATGCGTCGCAAGAGCGCGGCGGTCCGCTACGCCTGATCCTTTGGCAAGGCCTGGACGGGCCTGCCGCAACTTTTCGGATGCCCCGTGCCCGACGGCTCGGGGCATCGTTGTCTTGACGGGGTGCGGTCAGATAGCCTTGGCGATCGCCGCGGCCAGTCGATCGCCCAGTTCCCGGCCCTGGTCGGGATAGAGATAGGGTTCGATCAACTCCGCCTCCATCACCGCCAGCTCGCCCGAAGGGAGGCGCACCATATCGATCCGCGCATAGGTCGGGGCGGGGAAGGGGCAGGCGGCGAGCACCCCCCCGGCCTGCGCAAGTTCGGCGGAGGAGGGCGCGAAATCCTCCTCCCGCCCGCCGAACAGCGACTGGATGCGATAGTCGCCCGCGGCCGCGCGCTTGCGCAAGGCGTGGCTGAAACTGCCGTCGATGAAGATCAGGCTGATCTCGCCTTCCTCCACGATGGCGGGCACGAAGGGCTGGATCATGGCCGCATGGCCCATCCGCCACCCGTCGACCGGCAGGTCGTCCCGTCCGAAGCGATGCTGGCCCAGCGCGCCGCCACCGATCTGGCGCTTCACCACCACAACGTCGGTGTTAAAATGATCGAGCGCGGCGACCACCGCGTCCCGATCCGCGTCCTCCAGCCACAGCGTCGGGATGGCCGGAGCCCCGCGCGCCGCAAGCTCTCGCAGATAGGTCTTCTCGATGTTCCAGCGCACCACCTCGGGTGTGTTGAGTAGGCGGACACCCGCAGCCACCAGCGCATCGAGCCGTTCGAGGAACTCCGCCGCGCGGTCGAAATAGTCCCACGGCGTCCCGATCAGCGCCGCCGCAAACCCGTTGAAGGTGGCGAACGGCGCACGCCAGTCGATCGGCTCGAGCGCCATGCCCCGGCCCGCGAAGGCGGGGGTGAGCATCTCCACCATCCGGTCATGCTCGAACGCGTCGTCTCGCCGGGTCGGGGAACCCGGCAAGGTGTCGGCGCAGGCGAGATAGGCGATGCGTGTCAATTTTCCCATTCCCCGTCGGTCCGGACCTGATCCGGGCCCAGGCTCCCTTTCTGGCCAGTGCGCAAGAAGCAAGCCTTGCCCCGGGTCAAGCCCGGGGCGACGATCACCGATCGTTCCAGTTTATGTTCAAACCGCTTCCAACGCCTGCGCGAAATCGGCAATCAGGTCGTCGGCGTCTTCGATCCCGATGCTGATCCGCACCAGATTGTCGCTGATCCCCAGTTCCGCCTTGCGGCTGTCGGGCACCGAGAGATGGGTCATCGATGCCGGGTGGCTCGCCAGCGTCTCGGTCCCGCCGAGGCTGACCGCCAGCTTGGCAAGCTTGAGGCTGTCGAGGAAGCGGAAGCACTCCGCCTCGCCGCCCTTGAGCAGCAGCGAGAAGGTCGAGCCTGCGCCCTTGCAGTGGCGATCGTAGATGTCCTGCTGACGCGCGTCCTCGATCATGCCGAGATAGCCGAGGCCGGCGACCTTGGGGTGCTGCTTCAACCAGTTGCAGATCTTCACCGCGTTCTCACCCGCACGGGTCATCCGCAGTTCGACCGTCTCGAGCGAGCGCAGCAGCATCCAGGCGGTGTTGGGGTCGCAGATGCCGCCCATGGTGTTGCGGAGCATCCGCACCGGGGTCATCCACTTCTTCGCGCCGGCGATCGAGCCGGCCACGAGGTCGGAATGGCCGCCGACATATTTGGTCAGCGAATAGACCACGATGTCCGCGCCCTGATCCAGCGGGCGAGCCCACAGGGGACCGAGGAAGGTGTTGTCGATGGCGATGGGGGTGGTGATTTCGTTTGTGCTACCGCCTTCGGCTGCCTGAGCGCCGCCGCCAAGCACCGCGTCGCGCGCGGCCTTCACCGCCTCGACATCGACCAGCGCATTGGTCGGGTTGGCGGGGCTTTCGAGATAGATCATGCAGACCTTGCCGCCGTTCGTAGCCGCCTGCGCCTTGGCGCGGGTGAGCGTGTCCTCGATTACCTCGCGCGTCGCCCCGGCGGGGAAGTCGAGCCAGGTAACCCCGAACTTCGACAGCCATTTCGCCACGAAACCCTCGCTCGCGGCGTAGAGCGGGCCGGAGTGCACGATCACGTCGCCCAGCGAGGCATAGGTCAGCATCAGCACGCAGATCGCGGTCATGCCGCTGGAAAAGCTCAGCGCTTCCTCCGCCCCGTCCCAGATCGCGAGCCGGTCCTCCAGGATTTCCTGGTTCGGGGCGTTGAAGCGCGAATAGACCAGGCCGTCCGCACCGCCCGGCCGCTTGCCGGTGATGCCTTCGAAATGGCGCTTGCCATCGGCGGCGCTGGGGAAGGCGAAAGTGCTGGTGAGAAAGATCGGCGGCTTGAGGCTGCCTTCCGACAGTACGGGATCGTAGCCGTAGCCCATCATGAGGGTAGAGGGCTGCAATTCGCGGCCCGCGATCGTGGTGTCCTTGGCCATGTTCGGCGTCCTTCCTGCAAGGGTCTTCGCACACCCCCAGGAAGGCGGGGGCACGGGAGGCGGCGCATCCGGGGCGCCCGTTCCTAACCTCCGCAGGAACGCCTCTCCACCGGTGCCGCTGGCGGGCGAGCGATTAGCGCTGCGCCGGGGCGCGCGCAACTAGATGACGGTACGAATTGCCCACGCGACGGCGACGATCAGCGCTATGCCGAGAATGTCGAGAATCAGACCCGCACGCACCATCGCGCCGATGCGGATGCGGCCCGTCGCCCAGGCGATGGCGTTGGGCCCGGTCCCGGAGGGGAGCATGAAGCCCCAGCTCGCCGCGATAGCCGCGGGCATGGCGAGCAGCATCGGATCGGTGCCCAGGGCCACTGCAAGGCTCGCGACGACCGGAATGATCGCACTGGCGGTCGCGACATTGCTCGCGAATTCGGTCACGACCACAACCAGCGCGACCAGCGCCAGCGCGACGATCACCAGCGGCGCGGCGCGCAGCGGGAGCAGCTCCTGCCCGAGCCAGTCGGCCAGGCCCGACGCGCCCATGCCTGCTGCCAGCGCCAGCCCGCCGCCGAACATCATGATGACTCCCCAGGGTGCGCGATCCGCCTCTGCCCAGGTCAGTAGGGGCCGCCCGGTGCCATCCGGAAGCAGGAACAGCGCGATGCTGGCGGCGATGGCGATGGTCCCGTCGGTGAGCGAGCCATTTGGTAACAGCGGCTCGATCCAGATCTGCGAAAGCCAGAGGAAAAAGGTGATCGCGACCAGCGGCACCAGCCGTTTTTCCGGCAGCGTCCAGGCGTGATGGGCGGCTATGGCGGCGTGCGCCGCCGCGCTGTCGAAGGGGACACTGGCTACCTTCTGGACCCGCCCGACGATGACGGCGGCGAGCGGGATGCCGATCAGCACCAGCGGCACGCCATAGGCCATCCACTCGGCGAACCCGATCCGGTAGCCGAGCGCCCCGTCGATCAGGCCGACCGCGATGGCATTGGTGGGCGATCCGACGATGGTGCCGAGCCCGCCGATGCTGGCGGCAAAGGCGATCCCCATCGGCAGTGCGCCCGACAGTCCATGCATCTCTCCCGGCTCGGCACGCCCGCCCTCCAGTACGGCCAGCGCCATCGGCATCATGATGAGCGCGGTCGAGGTGTTGGAGATCAGCATCGAGAGCAGGCCTGCGGCGAGCATGAAGGCGAGGAGGAGTCCTTGCGGCCCGGCGTTGCTCCCGGCGAGCCTGAGGATGCCGGTGGCTAGCCGCCGGTGCAGCCCCGTCCGCTCTATCGCCAGCGCGATGAAGGCGCCGCCAAGCAGCAGGAACAGGATGTCGGAATAATAGGTCGCCGCGGTGTCCGTGGCGCTCGATACTCCGGCGAAGGGCAGCACCAGGAAGGGCATCAGCGCGGTGACGGTGAGGGGCAGCGCCTCGGTCATCCACCACGCAGCCATGAGCACGGTGAGGCCCGCGACGACGAAACCTTCGCGCGAAAGGCCCGGGGGCGGCGGCAGCAGGGACGCGGCCAGCAAAGCCAGCGCGCCGAACACGAAACCGATCCCTCTGGCCGTCACCCGCCTCTCCCCTCGAGCGGCGGCATATCAGCGGGGCAGCGCGGCGACAAACGCAGCGGACCAAGCTTTCCGCAGGGTGAAGCGATCCGTCAGTGTCCGGCCACCATCCGCGCGTTAAGGGCTGCGCGATGAAACGCGCTCTCGCCCTTGCCGCGCTCGCGGCCTCGCTCGCTGCCGGAACAGCCTTCGCCGCCGGTCCGCCCGCCGATATGTGGGAGATCGGCCCGATCATCCGCGGCAAGAACTATTCGCGCGGGATGCCGCTCCATCCGCAGGAAACGCGGACGGGGGCGAGTTTCGCGATTCCCGGTCCGAGCGCGGCGGATGGCCATGTCCACTATGTCACGATGCGGACCGGCCCGCTCGAGGGCGCGCAGCGGATCACGCTGCGCTACCGGATCGATGCGGCGCCCGGCACACGCTTCGTGCCGCAGGAATCGCCGCAGCTTCCCGCCACGCTCTCGCTCTATTTCCAGCGCGCGGGGGATGGCTGGACCATGCGCCAGCCAGACTGGCGCTGGTATGCGCCGACGAACCGTACGTTCCCGCTGGCGCCCGGAACCCACACCGTCAGCATCGGGCTCGACGAGGACTGGGTCGCGATGACGGGGCCGGGCGCGCACACCAACCCGCGCGGTTTCCGGATGGCGCTGGAGGACACGGCGCGGGTCGGCTTCGTGTTCGGCTCGGAAGGCGGGCGCGGACACGGGGTCTATGCCACCGCGCCGGCGCGGTTCACGATCCTGGATTTCAGGATCGACTGATCAGTGCGTCCAGTCCAATGTGACGGGCTGTAGAGTCGGATGGCATTACGCTGATGTATATAGCCTGCGGTGGCGAGACGGTTGGCGCATCCGTTTGGTGGGAGGGCGGCGATGAGCGAGCCGGTGCCTGCCATCGGATCGCTGTCGAGGCGCAACGCCAAATCGCGCCGCCGCCGAACGGCAACTCATTCCTGCATGAGCCGCAGCCAGCAACGGCCTGCGCAAATCCATCGAGACTGGCTGACCCATCCATGCTGGCCTCCTGCGTCAGCACGGATTCCGAATCAGAAAATCACCCCCTTGGGAATCCCCCTACGATTCACATCGGGCGGAAACCGCTCTAGCCGACGCTTTCGGCGAACATTCGCATGAAATTACCGCCCATGATTGCGATGCAATCCCGGGGCGAGACTTCGCGCGCCATGAGTGCCGCGACAATTGCAGGCCATAGAGCGTAGTCAGTGAACACCGGACGAAAATTCGCGTCCATGTCCGTCCCGATGCCGACATGGGCTGACCCGACCACGTCCTTTAGTCGAAGGATCGAATCGATCCATTCGGGAAAGGTATTTTGGCCGATCCCTGACGGAACCGAGCCGATAACCCCGCCTGTCGCCGCAACCGCCTTCGCGACGTCGGCACTGATCAGGCGAAGATGCGAAACACCGGGTGCGGCGAGATTGGTATGCGAAATCATCATCGGCCGGGTGGCGATTGCCGTCGCATTCTGCACCACTGCGGGAGAGGCATGGGCAAGATCGACCAACAAGCCGATCCGCTGCATTTCGCGAACCACCGCGGATCCCAGGGCGGTGAGGCGCCCACCTGGAAGCGGGTCGGTCTGGATGTCCCCGATCAGATTGTTGGTATAGTGGACGATAGAAATGGAACGGACGCCGTCGTCGTGCGCCATCCTCAGACGCGTGAGGTCGTTCTCGATGAAATCGCCACCTTCCACCGCCATCACCGCTGCTGTTTTGCCTGCGCGCCAAGCGGCGCGGATGCCGACACTGGAAAGCCCGGGCGCGACCGCGCCTCCCGCGATCAGCTTCTGCACAATGGAAATCTGGCGCCTGTAGTCGGCCCAGGCTTCCCCGAGACGGAACGATCGCGAGGGGGCGAGACCCTTGTCGGGAGAAAGGGCGAGCAGGCGCTTGTCGGCCACGGCCGCGAACAGGACCACGCCCACCCGCCCGGCCCGCATTGCTGCAATCGATTTCTCAGCGAAGGGCGGACCGAGGCTGTCCATCAATGGTGTGGGCGCCGGATCGTCATCAACAAAGAAATGGCCGGGGTGGGCGTGAAGGTCCGCCGTCAGATGTTCGGCTACGAAGGCACGGCCCCGTTCGAACTGGATGCGCGTGAGTCCGAGCGAGGCGAGCTGCGCGTCGTCGGGGGCCGGGGCACCGGTCGATCCAACGGTCCTCGTCACGCACCCGCCGAGCGCGCACAGACCGCCTCCGGCGATCGCACCAAGGGCCGTGCGGCGGTCGGCATGAGCGGTCATCGGGAATGTCCTCCAGGTAACGCCGCTATGGCTGAAATCTCGATCCGTAGGTCGTCTCGTCCCCAATCCGCCCCGGCGATGAGGGTCCGTGCCGGATAGGCCTGACCAGCAAAATACGCGGACCATGCATCGTCGAGCACCTTCTTGTCCTTCGCGTCCTTCAGGACGACCGTCGCTGAGACGATGTCCGCGCGTCCGACCCCCGCGCTTCTGAGAACCGCGTCGAGATTGGCCAGGACCTGGTCTACTTGGGCTTCCATCGCGGAATCCGCGAACCGCCCCCGGGAGGAATCGAACGGAACGATCCCCGCGATGTGCAATTGCCCCGCGTTCGCGACTGCCTGGCTGTAGGGTGCGCCAGCGACCCCGCTGCCGTATCGGACCGGCGAGGCCGGGAAGGCGGCGGTGCATTCGATCTCGACCTTGGCATCCAGCGCGAGCCCGTCGGCACCCGACGCACTGCGCGCCGGGTAGATTCCATCCGGAAAGAACGATGTGTAGACTTGGTTGAAAGCCGCCCATTCATTCATGTCGTCAAGAAACACGCGGCATTGGACGAGATCGCGCACGGACAGGCCGTTGCGCCCCAGCGTGGCCACGATGTTGGTCATCGCTTGCCGGGCTTGGGCTGCGGTTCCGCCCGGAACCAGCGAGCCGGTTGCGCTGTCCATTCCGATTTGCCCTGAAAGAAGCAGCAGGTCACCCGCTCGCACCGCTTCGCGAAAGGGCAATGGCCCGGCCGACGCCACCTGCCCCCACGTCGCCGACGCTGCCATGGCGAGCAACCTTCCCGGCCATTTCAATCGAGCGTGGGTCACGCCAGCTCTCCCTGGTCCGTGCCGGCGTTGCGGGCGACGCCGGCCATTCGAAGTTAACCCAAATTGCAACCCATGCAACGCGCAGCCGCCAAGGGCAGCATATCTGGAATCCTGACAAAAAGGGTGAGGCCGCTTGTCGCGCCCACCCTTTTGATGGCAGCGCATCTCAGAAGCGATACCCGAGACTCACTCCAAAACTCCTCGGTCGGCGCGCCTGCGAGAGAGCGCCGAACGCCTGCAGACCGACCAACGGCCCGGCGCGGGCCGCCCCGCGCACGAAATCGAACCGGGTCGACGCGCTCGGAACATAGACTACCGCCGCCGGCGCGCCTTCGTTGAAGCCGTTTTCGACGAATGCCCGCAACTCGGCCGGCGAACCCGACAGTGCGTTCCCTGACAGGAAAAAGGGAAACGGCGGAGGCCCGTCCCGGATATTTTCGGGCTATCGGGGCGCGACCACCATCACCATCTGGCGGCCCTCGAGACGGGGGAAGGCCTCGACCTTGGCGATTTCGTTCACGTCTTCCTGGACGCGCTTCAAGAGGTCGACGCCGAGCTGCTGGTGCGCCATCTCCCGGCCGCGGAAGCGCAGGGTGACCTTCACCTTGTCGCCTTCGCCGATGAACTTGTTCATGGCCCGCATCTTCACGTCGTAGTCGTGATCGTCGATGTTGGGGCGCATCTTGATCTCTTTGATGTCCTGCGTCTTCTGGGTCTTGCGCGCGGCATTGGCCTTTTTCTGGGCCTCGTAGCGGTGCTTGCCGACGTCGAGGAACTTGCACACCGGCGGATCGGCATTGGGACTGATCTCGACGAGATTGAGGCCGAGATCGTTGGCCTGCTCGATCGCTTCGCGGGTGAACATCACGCCCAGATTTTCGCCTTCGTGATCGATCACGCGGACCTTCGGCACTTGAATGAGGTTGTCGAAACGCGGGCCCGATTTGACGGGCATCTGCATGGAACGACGAGGGGGACGGGCTATGGGGCTTTCTCCTGTTGCCTTTGACGAGTCTGCGAAGCCGGCCAGATAGGCGCTCGAGGGTGATTCCGCAAAGGGAATGCGGTCGGGATCGCGAGATTGGTCGCGCCCTGTGGCGTAGGGAACCCAGCTCGCGTGCTCAAGCGGCAGCTCGCCACAGCGGGAAGGTCGCCAGCTGGCCCCGCGCCGCGATCATCGCATCGATCGCGCGCGCGGGCTGGAGTGCCTTGAGAATCGCGGGGTCGCCGGCGCTCATGCCGGCGGTGAAGGCGCCGAAGGCGGGCAGGATCATGCGGCCCGAACGCGAGCCGTCGGCATTTTCGTTCGCGCTGACCACCGCGCAGGGGCGCACGATGCGACGCTGACGGACTGTGAGCTGAAGCCGGGGGTGGAAGTGGCCGGAGAGTTCGGGCCGGGTCTCCCCCTTCTTCGCCATGTGGCGGAGGACGAAGCCGGAGAGTTCCAGCTCCTCCACCAGCGTCCCGCCGCAGCGCGCCTCTGCGAGAGAGCCATCCTTGCCGACATCGTGGTTGCCGGTGATCCACACCCAGTCGACCGCGCGGGTCAACGCCTCCAGCATCCCGCAGGCGTGCGGTTCCAGCCGGGTCGCGCCCTTCGAATCGTGAAAGTTGTCGCCCAGCGTGATGACCCGGCAGGCGCCGGTCTCGCGGATAGCCAGCGCCACCCGCTCCAGCGTCTCGCGGCTGTCATAGGGCGGGATCGGCTGGCCGTGCTGGGCAAAAAAGCTCGCCTTTTCGAGGTGGAGATCGGCGACCAGAAGCGCGCGTTCGCGTGGCCAGTAAACCGCGCGGCTCTCGGTCAGGACCAATTCCTCGCCAGCGAACGAAAGGGGAACCATCGCGCCCCCTTGCCGCGTGCCCGCGCGCTTGGCAAGGGTGGTTGCATGACCGACTGGAGCGAACAGACCACCGCCGCCCGCACCTGGTTTGAAACCCTGCGCGACCGCATCTGCGGCGAGTTCGAAGCGATCGAGCGCGAGGCGGGCTCCGACGCTGCCTTTGAATATGACAGCTGGGACCGGCACGAGGAGGGCAATCCCGACCCCGGCGGCGGCACGCGCGGGCTGATGAAGGGCAAGGTGTTCGAGAAGGTCGGGGTCAATGTCTCGACCGTGAAAGGCAATTTCGCGCCCGAGTTCGCCGGCACGATCAATGGCGCCAGCCCGGAAAATCCCGGCTTTTCGGCGACCGGCATCAGCCTCGTCGCGCATATGGCGAACCCCCATGTGCCAGCGGTGCACATGAACACGCGGTTCCTCGTGACCGGCAAGGCGTGGTTCGGGGGCGGGGCGGACCTCAATCCGCCGATCCCCTATACGGAGGATACGGAGGAGTTCCACGCCCGCTTTCGCGCCGCCTGCGCCGCGCACAACCCGACCTATCACGAGCGCTTCAGGAAGTGGGCGGACGAGTATTTCTTCATCCCCCACCGCGGCGTCCATCGGGGGGTGGGCGGGATTTTTTACGATCATTTGGAATGTGCCGACGATGCCGCGTTCGAACGGAATTTCGCCTTCACCCGGGATGTCGGCGAAGCATTCCTCGATGTGTTCCCGCGCCTCGTCCGGCGCCGCATGGGCATGGATTTCACGACCGAGGATAAGCGCACCCAGCTCGAATGGCGGGGCCGCTATGCAGAGTTCAATCTCGTCTACGACCGCGGCACGCTGTTCGGCCTCAAGACCGGCGGCAATGTCGATGCGATCCTGATGAGCCTGCCGCCCGAAGCGGTGTGGAGCTGACCGGCACTTTCGCCTCCCCGCCGCGTTTTCATCGATTGCCCGATCCTGGAGAATTCCATGCGCCGTATCGCTGCCGCCCTGATGCTGCCCGCCTCGCTCTCGGCCTGCGCGTCGGTGGACGCTACGCAAGACAATCGTCCGGCCATGGTCGCTCCGGTGCTGACCAGCGCCGATGCCAGCGACCCTTTCAGTTACGCCCGCCCTCAGGAAGCGCGGGTGACGCGCGTCGATCTCGACCTCGCGCTCGATTTCGCGACAAAGACGGTGAGCGGGACGGCGACTCTCGACGTGCTGGCAAAGCCCGGCACCAACGCGGTCGTGCTTGACAGCAAAGGGCTGGAAATCCGGAGCGTCACCGACCTCACCACCGGTACGCCGCGCCCGCTGGTGGTGACCGCCGCGCGCCGCGACGATGACAAGGGAAGCCCTGTCGTAGTCGGGTTCGGCCCTGGACCCGAGAAGCGCCGTATCGCGATCGCCTATACCGCGCCCGCCGGGGCCGAGGCGCTGCAATGGCTCGCCCCCGAGCAGACCGCCGGAAAGGTCCATCCCTTCCTGTTCAGCCAGGGCCAGCCGACGCTCAACCGGACCTGGATCCCGACCCAGGACAGCCCCGGCATCCGCCAGACCTGGCGCGCGCGGATCACCGCGCCCAAGCCGCTGACGGTGGTGATGAGCGGCCTCAAGGTCGGCGAAACCGAGGATCTCGGCGACCGCCGCGCCTTCACCTTCGAGATGACGAAGCCGGTCGCGCCCTATCTGATCGCGATCGCGGCGGGCGACATCGCCTTCCAGGCGCTGGGGCCGCGCACCGGGGTATGGGCGGAGCCCGCGACGCTGAAGGCAGCTGCCTACGAAACCGCCGATACGGAGAAGATGGTCGCGGTGGCGGAGAAGCTTTACGGCCCCTATCGCTGGGGCCGCTACGACATGATCGTGCTGCCCCCCGCCTTTCCCTATGGCGGGATGGAGAACCCGACGCTCACCTTCCTGACGCCCACCTTCATCGCCGGCGACCGGAGCCTGAACGGCCTCGTCGCGCATGAGCTCGCCCACAGCTGGTCGGGCAACCTCGTGACCAATGCGAACTGGGCCGACAGCTGGCTCAACGAAGGCGTCACGAGCTATTTCGAGAACCGCATCGTCGAGGCGCTTTATGGCCCGAGGCGGGCACGGCAGGAGGCGGCGCTGAGCTTCGCCGACATGGAAACCGACATTGCTGAGGCGGGCGCCACTAATCCCGAAACCGCGCTGCACCTGCCCGAGGGCGTTGCCGGGCCCGAGGCGGGGCTGACGGGCGTAATCTACGACAAGGGCGCAGTTTTCATGCGGACGATCGAGCAGACCGTGGGTCGGACGCGCTTCGACGATTGGCTACGGCAATGGTTCGACAATCACGCCTTCCAGCCTGCGACCAGCGCCATGATCCTCGAGGATCTCAACCGCAATCTCGTGCGCGGCGATACGGCCCTGGCGAACCGGCTGATGCTCGAGGACTGGATCTACAAGCCGGGCATCCCCGCCAATGCCGCGCAGCCCGATCCCGCCGCTTTCGCCGAAGTCGATGCCGCGGCAGCGCGCTACGCGGCCGGCGACGCGACCCCGGAAGCCGCATGGGTCGGATGGACCACGGCAGAGCGGATGCGCTTCATGGCGAAGGTCCCGCAGGATCGCAGCGCCACCCAGCTCGCGTCGCTCGACCGGGCACTGGGCCTGTCGCGGACCGGCAACAACGAGGTGCTGTTCCTCTGGCTCAAGCTCGCGCTCGCCAACCGCTACGATCCGGCGCTGCCGCTGGCGGAGCGCTTCCTCTCCACGGTCGGGCGACGCAAGTTCGTGGCCCCACTGTTCGAGACGCTGATGGGCGAGGGAGAGTGGGGCCGCGCGCAGGCGAAGCGCATCTATGCGAAAACCCGGAGCAGTTACCACGCCGTGACCAGCTCGGCGGTCGACAAGGTCCTCGCAGGCGGGAAGTAGCGCGAAAACACTTGCCGCCCGGCATTGCACACCGCACATCTGACGCCAGATGCTGCGCCAGTACGAACTCGTAGAACGGGTCCTCGATTACGACCCCGACGCCGACGAGGCGATGCTGAACCGCGCCTATGTCTATACCGTGCAGAAGCACGGCAGCCAGACCCGGGCGAGCGGCGACCCCTATTTCAGCCATCCAGTCGAGGTCGCAGGGCTGATGACCGACCTTAAGCTCGACCAGTCGACGGTGATGACCGCGCTCCTCCACGACACGGTCGAGGACACGCTCGCCACGATCGACGAGATCGAGACCAACTTCGGCCCCGATGTCGCGCGGCTGGTCGACGGCGTTACCAAGCTTTCGAAGATCGAGCAGATGCCCGAGAACGAGCGGGCTGCGGAGAACCTGAGGAAATTCCTTCTCGCCATGAGCGAGGATATCCGTGTCCTGCTGGTGAAGCTGGGCGACCGGCTGCATAACATGCGCACACTCCACTTCATCAAGAACCCGGAAAAGCGCCAGCGCATCGCGCGCGAGACGATGGATATCTACGCCCCGCTCGCCGAGCGGGTGGGCATGTACGAATACATGCGCGAGATGCAGCTTCTCGCCTTCGAACAGCTCGAGCCTGAAGCCTATGCCACCATCAACCACCGGCTCGAACAATTGCGCGCGCAGGACGGCGGGCAGGTCGATGCCATCGCCCTCGCGATCAAGCAGGCGCTGGCAGAGGCGGGGCTGAAGGTCGAGGTATCGGGCCGCGAGAAGCACCCCTATTCGATCTGGCGCAAGATGGCGGAACGCCACGTCAGCTTCGAGCAGGTGACCGACATCATGGCGTTCCGCGTCGTCACCGAGAGCGAAGACGATTGCTACCGGGCGATGGGCGTGCTGCACACGACCTGGCAGTTCCTCCCCGGCAAGTTCAAGGATTATATCTCGACGCCGAAGACCAACGGCTACAAGTCGCTCCACACCAGTCTGATGTATCAGAACTCGATGCGGGTGGAGGTGCAGATCCGCACACGCGAGATGCACCGGCTGAATGAATTCGGGCTTGCCGCGCACTGGGCCTACAAGCAGGGCGACCGGCCCGACGGGCAGGTCGGCTGGCTGCGCGATCTTATCGAGATCGTCGATGCCAGCCATGATGCCGAGGAGCTGCTCGAGCACACCCGCCTGGCGATCTACCAGGACCGCATCTTCGCCTTCACGCCCAAGGGTGCGCTGTTCCAGCTGCCCAAGGGCGCGACGCCGGTGGACTTCGCCTTCGCGGTCCATACCGATCTGGGCGCGCAGACCGTCGGTGCGCGCATCAACGGACGCCACGTGCCGCTGCGCACCCAGCTTGCAAACGGCGACGTGGTGGAAATCATCAAGGGCAAGGATGCCGAGCCGCAATTGTCCTGGCTGGGGTTTGTCGTCACCGGCAAGGCACGCGCCGCGATCCGGCGCGCGGTCCGCCTGCGGGAGCGGGCCGAGATCGCTGACATGGGCCGAAAGCTGTTCTCCGACATCGCGGACCGGGTGCCGGCGCGGATCGGCAAGAAGGCGATCGGCGCCGCTCTCGAACGGCTCGAGATGGAAGAGGACGACGACCTCTATTACGCCATCGGCGCGGGCCAGATCGCCGACCGGGCGGTGATGGAGGCGCTGGTGCCGGGCTGCACCGCCGACATTCCGGAGAAGCCGGAGTGGGGCAAGACCTCGGTCTCTATACGCGGGCTGACTGCGGGCGTCGGCTACACGCTCGCCGAATGCTGCCACCCGATCCCCGGCGACCGGATCGTGGGCACCCGCCGCTCGGGCGAAAAGGTGGAGGTCCACGCCATCGACTGCCACGAGCTGGCGAGCGGGCTGGACCAGGACTGGATCGACCTCAGCTGGGGTGCGCGGGCCGCAGGCGCGGTCGGGCGGCTCAGAGTGACGCTCTACGACCGGCCCGGAACCCTGGCGGAAATGGCCGGAATATGCGCGCAGAACCGGTGCAACGTCAAAAATCTCGCCCAGACCCAGCTCGACCATCCGTTCACCACCTACGAGATCGATCTCGAGGTGCAGGATCTCGCCCACCTCAACCGCGTGCTGAGCGCACTCAGGGCCAGCGATGCCGTCGCGCAGGCGGAGCGTATCTGAGATGACCGTCATCGGGATCGATCATGTCCAGCTCGCCATGCCGCACGGGGGCGAGGAGCAGGCGCGGCGGTTCTATTCGGGGGTTCTGGGAATGCGCGAGATCGCCAAGCCCGCGCATCTCGCGGTCAATGGCGGGGTGTGGTTCGAAGGCGGATCGGCGCGCGTGCATCTCGGGGTCGAGGACGGCCACGTCCCAAGCCGGAAGGCGCATCCCGCGCTGCTGGTCGAGGATCTCGCAACCGTCGCGCACCGGCTGGAGATGGCGGGCGTGCCGTTCGTGCCGGGAAAACCGCTCGCCGGTTATGTCCGGGGCGACACCACCGACCCGTTCGGCAACCGGCTGGAGCTGATGGAGCGGGTCTAGGGCTTTGTCACCCGGCGCACCGGCACTGGGATGTTGCAGATGTCCGCGCCGCCTGCGGGCACGATGAAGAACGGATCGCGCCGGTTTGCGCGCGCGTCGGCGTAGCGGGCGAAGCTGGCGCTTTCGGTGGCGAGGTATTCGAACTTCGGTTGATCGGCGGCAGGGAGTTCCGTGGCTAGCCGGATCGAGACGATCGGCACGCGCTGCTCGCCCTTCGCGACATCGTAGAACCCGAGCGGCAGCGTCCCGCGCGGCAGGCTGGAGAGGTGCTCGATCCCTTCGATCACGCGCCCGACCAGCGCGATGTTGCGGTCGAGATGCCGCGGCGCATGGCCGATCACGGTGTAGATCTCGGCGCCCGAGCCGGTGTCGGGCGACAGGTCGCGCCCCACGCCGACCATGCCGTAGCAGTGGACGGGCCAAACTCTCGAATCCGGAACGCCGCCACCCTGAGCCAAGGGCCAACCCGCGTTGAAGAGGGTCCGGAAAGCATAGGCATCGCTTTTCAGGAGCCCGTCGACCTGACTCCGCGCCTGATAGGTAGTCGTCGTCTGGGGCGACTCTTGCAATTGGCGAAGTTGGGCTTTGCTCATCGTTTTGACCAATTCCGCGGTCAACTCGCCGTTAGTGCTGACGTAGGCATTTTCGGGCATTTTCTGGAGTCCCTCTGGCAGCGCCTTTGCCTTCGCCTTTTCCTCCGCATTCGCATCGCCCCACTGCACGACGTAGTTGTCCTGCACGCGGTTGATGCTCGTCCCATCCCACCAGTGCGCGGCGGCGAGCTTGCGGATGTTGTCGATCCATCCCTGGCTGAAGGGCGGTGGCATGAGCTGGATCACTACCTGCCGCGGCTTGCCCGCGGCGTCGGGGGCCAGGGTCATCACAAGCAGGTCCGAGGGCGCGATCGCCACCCAGTCGGCGGCGGGCGCGGCGGCGACGATCTCGCTCGGGGCCAGGGCCGAGGCTTGGGCCCTGCCCGCGGCGATCGAGGCGGAGGCCTGGGCCTGGGCTGAGGCAGGGAGGGCCAGCGCGAGCGCGGCGACGAGCGGGGTCGAGAACATCCTCATGCGCGCGGTTGTGCCCGCAAGCGCGGCAAACGAAAAGACCCCTCGCCACCGGGGCAAGGGGCCTTCGGGGCTGGGCGTCTGCCGGGAATGCCGAGCCGCACGGCGCCAGCCTTTTCGTGCCCGACTCGCTTACAGCAAACCGCCTGCTCGCGCCATACGCCTCGCCTTACCAGTGCAATGCGGAGCGGTGGCCGAGTGGTCGGGCCGGAGCGTAGCG
>JAJYQP010000086.1 GCA_021794525.1 Pseudomonadota bacterium
TCGACCGGCTGACCCACTCGCTCCAGACCGCGACCCGGGCGCATCGCGACGGGCGCGACGAGCCCTATGTGGTGATGGCGCTGCTGCACGACATCGGCGACACGCTCGGGAGCTACAACCACCCCGAAGTCGCCGCAGCGATCCTCAAGCCCTTCGTTTCGGAGGAGGTCCACTGGATCTGCCAGAACCACGGCGCGTTTCAGGGCTATTACTATTTCCACTTCCTCGGCATGGACCAGAACGCGCGCGAGAAATTCCGCGACAATCCGCATTTCGAAGCCTGCCGCGAATTCTGCGAGAAATACGATCAGACCGCGTTCGACCCGGACTATCCGAGCGAACCGCTGGAATTCTTCGAGCCGATGGTGCGGCGGGTCATGGCGCGTCCGCTGTCTTCGGCCTTCGCGCCGATCGCTCAGGACGCCTGACCGAACGCCTCACGAACGAAGTGTGTCGACCAGTCGGCGTGCCCGTCACGCGTCAAGGCTGCCTCCACCTTGCCGACCTCGGCCCGGATCGCATCGGCGCGTTCGTCCCATCCCTCGTGATCGCGATTGCGGAACAGGCCGCCGTCGTGGCGCGGGCCCCAGCGCGCCATGAAGCGGATGGCGGCAGCGGGATCGTAACCGGCGTTGGCGAGCAGCCAGGGCATCAGCCGGTCCGCCTCGCGTTCCGACAGGCGCTGGTTGCCGAGCGAGCGACCGGAGGCGTCGAGCCGCTTGCGGTGGCCGAGCAGATTATGCGCGAACTCGTGCGCGACCGCCGCCGCAAACAGCTCTTCAGGATAATCGAAGCCGACGAAATCGCGCCCGAAAATCACGCGGGTGCCTTCGGCCATCGCCTTGCCGCCGCTTGACAATACTTCGAAGCGGCTGGGGCAGGCGGGCACAGGATCGAGCGTGAGCGTGCGGGGCGGGGCCTTGCCGCGCGCCAGCGTCAGCGTGACCGGTCCGCGTGTCGCCACCGCATCGAGCGCGGCGGTTACGTCGATGAGCCTCTGCCACGTGGGTTTCGCGAGCGGGAAGCGCACCGCGATCGCCTCCCCTGCTATGGCCAGCAGCGTATCGTTGGCCGAGATACCCGCTGCCGCTGCGGGCGAACCCGGCGCGACCGCGCCGATACCGATGTCTCCAGCGAGGCCAAGCTGCTGGCGGATTCGCGCCGATTTCCTGAACCCGCCCACGTCCAGCACCGCCAGGCCGAGCGCGGGCGCGGCGCCTTCGCAGAACCCCGCGTTGGCGCTCGCCAGCCGCCAGCCGATCGCGAACAGGCGCGCATCCCTCTGCTGCAGCAGTGCCAGCTTGGCATCGGGCCGAGGCGTTGCCGCGATTGGAGCGGCAAGCATCGCCGCCGCGAGCGCCGATGCCAGCCGCAGCCTCATCCGGCCCTGCCCTCGAGAGCGGCCTTGAGCCTGTCGTAACCCACGGCGCCTTCCAGCACCTCACCTTCAGCGACCCAGCTCGGCGTGCCCGAAAATTCGAGTGCGCGGGCGAGGTCCATGTTGCGCGCCAGCTCGTCCGAAACGGGTTTGGAAGCGGCAAAGGCGCGCGCCGAAGTCATGTCGAGCCCGGCCGCTTGCGCCGCCGTCGCGACCGTTGCGGGGCTCGGCGGGCCGCCCGCGAACATGGCCCGATAGAAAGCCGGATACTTCCCCTGTGCTGCGGCGGCGAGAGCCATGCGCGCGGCCTCCTCGCTGCCATCGAAGATGGGCCACTCGCGGATCACGACCTTCAGCTCGGGATCGGCGGCGATCAGGCGCTGGACGTCCTTCTCGCTCGCCCGGCAATAGGTGCAGCCGTAATCGGTGAACTTGACCAGCGTGCGCGTGCCGTTCGGATTGCCGAGCACGGCGCCGGGGAAGGGTTGCGTCACCTTGGGGCCGAGCTCCGCGAGCCGCGCCTGCGCCTCGCGCTGGCGCAGCGCGGCGGCCATCTCGGGGAGGACATCGGGATTGGCGACCAGCCAGGTCCGCGTCTGCCGCTCGCCAAGGCCGGAAAAGGACCACAGCGCCGCGCCCGCGAATCCGAAGACGAGTGCGAGCAGCGCGGTGAAGAGATGATGACGCATCGCGAGCGCCCTAGCCGCGCCGCTTCGTCTTGTCCTGCTTCTCGAGCAGCGAGCGCGCTTCCATTTCGATGTCTTGCGCGCGCAGCCAGTCGGCGGAATATTCGGGCAGGCCCGCCTGTGCGTTGCGTGCGCTGCGGACGGCCTGGAGATAGTCGCCGCTCATCACCTGCGTTTCCGCACTGGCGAGGCTGGCGCGGGGGAGGTCGCCGCGCGCGGCATAGACCGTGCCGAGCTGACGCCAGGCGAAGGGGTTGAACCGGTCGCGCACGACTGCGGCGCGCAAAACGCGTTCCGCCTCCTCGTAATTTTTCGGGTCCTCGGTCGCGATCAGCGCATGGCCATAGAGCGTCGCGATCAGCGGCTGGGCATTGGTCAGCGCGGTCGCCTTGCGCAGCGCGCCGAGCGCTTCGGCAGGCCGCCCCGATTCGAGCAGCACCTGACCCTCCAGCTCGAGGAAATAGGGGTCGTTCGGCGCGCCCGCGATCAGGGCCTCAGTCTCGGCCAGCGCTTTCGCGACATCGGCGCGCTTGTGATAGGCATAGGCGCGGGCATAGCGCGCCGGCACGCTGGTATCGGAGGGCGGATAGTCGCGCAGCGTCTGTTCTGGCTTGCCCAGATAGCCTTCGAGCTTGGCCTTGATGCGCAAGAAGCGCGCCTGCATCGCCGGGTCGTCGGACTTCGTCCATGCCGGATCGCGCTCGTACACATCGCGCAGGACCGCGATGCGGTCGCTGGTGAGCGGGTGGCTGCTGACATATTCGACTTCCGCGTCCCGGCTGACCGCATAGCGCGATTCGAGATTGCCGAGCTTCTCGAAGAAGGCGAGAGAACCGCGACCCGAAAGCCCGGCCTTGGACAGGAAGCTGGCCCCCGCGGCGTCGGCCGATCCTTCCTCGCCGCGACTGTAGGCAAGGTATTTCCCGATCGCCGCGCGCTGCCCCATCATCATCGCGGCCATGCCTGCATCGCCCGCTCCGGCAAGCGCCGCGCCGATCCCGGCGAGCAGCGAGAGCAGGGTGATGTTCGTCGCGGCGCGTGCCCCCTCGCCCTGGCGGATGATATGGCCGCCGGTGATGTGGCCGAGCTCGTGGGCGAGCACGCCCTGGACCTCGGACGCGGTGTCGGCCTCCTCGATCAGCCCGCTGTGAACGTAGATCGCCTGCCCCCCTGCCACGAAGGCGTTGATCGAGGGCGCGTTGAGCAAGGCGATATCGACGTTCTTGTCCGGAAGATCCGCCGCCTTCACCAGCGGTGCGACCAGATCCTGGAGGAAAGCCTCCGTTTCCGTGTCGCGCAGCATTCCCTGCGCCATGGCGGGCTGGGCGGATGCGGTGGCCAGCGCGAGGCAGGCGGAGATATGCGCGGCAGCGCGGGTTAGTCTGGCCATCGCAAGCATCCTAGCGCGCCCGGCGCTGAACCGGAACTGAAAGCGCGCTTCTGGCGACGACGGGTCAGCGGAGCAGCTTGCGGGCGGCCTTCTCGACGAAGGGCACGTCGTCGGGCACTTCGCCCAGTACGACCAGCTCGCCCGAGGGCAGGCGGCGCACCATCACCAGCGCAAACTCGGCGCCGTCGGGGTCGAGATCGTCGAGCGCCAGGGGCTCGATCCGGCGCAGCTTGCGCGCCAGCGAATCGCGGACCCCGACATCGTCGTCCGAAGCACGGCCATCCGCTTCCTTGCGTGCCTGACGTTCGGCCTGGACGATGCCCTTGAGCCCACCCTCGGCCGATGCGAGCACCCTGTCGAGCGTTCCGCGCGCAACGCCGGTACGATGGGCGTATCCGAGCACGGTGGCATATTCGGTCAGGCGGGTCTTGTCGTAGTCGGCGCCGAAGACCAGCTTGACGATCGGCGTCATCGGGGCGCGGTCCTGCGCGGTCAGGCCGTTCTCGATCAGCAATTCCTCGAAATCTGCCGGGTTGGCCGCGGCCTCGATGCTGAAATCATAGGCCCGGCCGACCGCCTGGTAGAGCGCCTTGCGCCCGCGGTCCTCGCTGGACCGCGCGGTCTGGGCCAGCTCGCGCGCGGCGGCGAGGCAGTCGTAGAGTCCTTCCGGATTCTCGTCTCCGAAGGCGGCCAGCGATATGGGCGCGGCAGTGCGGTCCGATATCTCCGGCTCATCGGCCACGAAAATATCGTCGACGTCGGCCAGATCGAGCACCGAAGGCATCACCTCGTCGTCGATGGCGATCACCTCGTGCAATTCCGCGTCCAGTTCGAGGATGCTGTCGTCGTCATGCTGTCCGTTGTGCGCCGTGACCGCCTCCGAGACGGGTTCGTCGTCGGCCTGATAGGCGAAGGCTTCGTCTCCACCGCCGTCACCGTCGACAGGAAGCTTGGCGACGGGCTCCAGCTCCGGCTCCGGCTCGTAGGCGCGGGGAATGGGCAGCGGCGCCATGCCCGACAGATCCACACTCTGCTTCACCCTGCCGCTGCGCGACACCAGCGAGGCGAGCCCGAGGCTTTCGGTGCCGTCGGCCAGCGGATCGACCACGCCATCGACGTCGTCTTCATACTCACCATCTTCGAGACCCTGCTCGCCGTAGTCGACGGCGTAGACCGGGTCTTCCTCGCCCAGGCCCGAGAAGCCAGCCCAGGCCGCATCGTCATCCTCGTCCTCGGACTCCGTCTCGAGCGCCTCGTCGAACTCCAGCGGTGCGGCATCGTAGTTCGAGACGTCGGCCTCACCGGCAGGCGGCGCTCCGAATGTCGGCATCGGCAGGTGGATGGCGGCTTCGGCGTCATCGTCCTGCTGGTAACCCGACAAGTCTGGCATGCGGTCCATGATATCGTCCCCCTGGTGACCCGTTTGCGGTTCGGCCGGTGCCGCGAGCGATGCATCGATTGCGGCAAGGAGCGCGTCGGCGGTCGACGCGTCGGCCATCTCCTTCCAGTTGATGACCCCGAAAATGAAATCGATCGCCTCGCCGTCGCTCGACCATGGCAGCAGAATGCCGCGATATAGCACGCTTGCACCGCGATCGTTGGTGAACTCCGCCTCGAAACCGATAGGCGCCTTGTTGGCGAGAATCTGCAGGTAGTGGTCGGTGATTCGGCTCAGCAGCGAGCGGCCCGGTACTTCGGATAGGCGCTTGAAACGCGTGTCGCCGCCGCACTCCTCGGCGAGCTTTTCGCCCAGGAAGCGGATGGCCGGATCGTCGATGCCGCGCTTGCCGCTGAAATCCAGCAGCACGCCGTATGGGCCGAAATCATCGAGGTTTTCGGGCGAGAGCTCCGCGATGTCGGGAAATTGCGCGTCACCGAGGAGGGCCGCCCAGTGGTTGTAGGCACGGACCTGCATCCGGCGCTCGTCCTGGCCGACGGGAGAGGGGGGCGCGTGGGGCGCGCTGTCCTCGAAGCTGTCGACCGCATCGCCGCCCCCGGGCTCCGCATCGTCGTAGGCTCCGAAAGTGGCCCCATACCTGTCCATAACCGCAAGACGCCCCGTTCTGTCGCTCCCGGCGGCTATGCGTCCTGCTTGGTAAACATCCCGTAAACTGGTCTTCGGCAGAACAGGCCGCGTCAGAGCAGGTAGCGCATCCGGATGACGAGTTTCTCGTTCGACCCCGGGGCGACGTCGAAGGCCGCCGCACCGAACTTGGGCGGGCCGAACCGGACCTTGGCATCGCGCGAGAAGCCGAAGCCTTCGGTCGGGATCATCATGGCGGCGCGATCGGCCTTGCCATTGCCGTTCTCGTCATGAAGCAGGGCGATGGCATAGCGTCCGGGCTTCACGCCATGGAAGGTCAGGGTGACGGTGCCGCCGGCATCGCTCACCGCATTGTAGGAGGTCGCCGGATCGGAGCAGCTCGGGAAATGATCCGCCTCGCCGGTCATGCAGGCGCGTACCACGCCCTTGGTGTTGCGCAGCCCGGTTGCCGTCACGACGACGTCCGCCGAAGACGGCGGGGCGGCGCCGACCGACACGCCTGCGGCTAGAGCGAGCGCGAGAGGCCGCGATCCGTGCCGCACAGCCGGTCCCAGAAGCGGAAATACAGTCCGTAGTTGCATCGATACTCTTCGTGATGACGCTGGTGGTGGCTGGCGGTTATCACCCAGTTCCCTAAGGCGGAATTAACCAAGCGTTTGGGAAACATCTCCCAGCCCATGTGATTGGTGACGCCCATCACTGTCATCACTGCCAGGACCAAGCCGAGCATGGCGACGTGGATCGGGATCAGGAAAACGAGCGCGGGGATGACGACCGCTCCAGTCAGTGCTTCCCACGGATGAAAGCTCATCGCCGCCCAGGCGGTGGGCGGTCGGCTGGCGTGATGAACGGCATGGGCGATCCGGAACGGGCGCGGGCGGTGCATCCAGCGGTGCGTCCAGTAGAACCAGCTGTCATGCGCGAAGAGATAGAGCAGTACCGAGAGCGGCGCATACCACAGTGGAAACGCGCTCCAGTCGGTGTAGCTGCGCGTCCAGCCGCGCGCCTGCCATCCCCAGGCGACCATGCCCGCCGGAACGCCGTAGATCGCCGCCGAAGCCAGAGACCAGCCGATCTCGCGCCAGATTTGCGGACCCAGCGAGGCGTAGCGCCCGGGCAGTCGCCGCGCCGTCAGCCAGGCGAAGAACCCGCTCGACGCGAGATAGCGGACCGCGACGATCGCGGTCATGGCAAGAGCCGAGAGAACAATCGCGAAAAGCATGGGCGCGATAGGCTTATGCCCGCGACCGCTCCGCTTGGGCAAGTGTCAGCCGGCCTCCGTGCCCCACGGCGCGCAATCCGGATCGGTGACAAGCGTCAGGCGGCGCAGGCTTGCCCGTGCGAGCCGCCCCACCTCGAGCTTGCGGCGTGCCGGGGCCAGAGGATGGAGGGGCGCGGGCCGGACGATTTCGGCGTCATAGCCATCGGCGACGATGATACCGCAACAATCGGGTCGATAGTGATCGCCTTCCAGCGGCGAGCGGTCGAGATCCGGCGGGACGCCCCAGTAGAACCGGTCGCAGAAATCGAGGTAGTCGGGCCATTTGCCGTCACCCAGCAGATCGGCGCGGGTGACCTTGATCTCCACGATGATGATCTGGCCCTTCGCGTCGACGCCCATCATGTCGGCCCGCCGCCCGTTGCGGAGCGGCATTTCGGGCAGGCACCAGATGTCGTTGCGTGCGAAAAGACGCCCGATGCCCCGGGCGACCCGCTGCGCGGCGCACGCCGTATCCTCTCGCAGTGTGCCTCGGTATGGGTCGGAGAGGGTCGGGCAATCCATTCGCCCGTGCTGGAACAAACAACGAACTACGTCAAGACAGAGTCGTCGCCGCGGTCTGCGATGCGGTGACGATCGGGGTGTCAGTTCGGTGGCGAGGCAAGGGCCACCAACGCTTCGCGCGCGCGATCGAACTCGCGCCACAGTGTCAGGGCGGCTGCCGTGCCGTCGCGGCCCTGCGCTGCCCCCGCGATCAGCGCGGTGAGCCCGCTGTGCAGCGCGGCGGCGCAATCGTCGATGCCCTGTTCGGCAAGGAACAGCCGGACCGGCCCACCGGCTGCAGCGCGCAGGGCGAACTCGCCCGGCGCCATCACCATAGGCTCGCTGCCGAGCTGGGCGAGCTCTGCGATCGTCTGACCCGCTTCGTGCAACAGCGCCCACCCCGCGGCGAGACCTGCCTCGCCGTGTTCGCGCAAGGGCGTGGCCGGCATATTGAGCGATTGGGCAAGCGGCGCGGTCATGGGATTTTTCTAGCGGGATCAGCCTTGCCGAATCGCTAACGTGCCGCCGCATATTCGCCCGAGATAGGCACTGGCCACCCGCCAAGCGCTTTGCTAAGCGCTCGCTCCGCACATCGCCCCGCGCACCCGTAGCTCAGCTGGATAGAGCGCTGCCCTCCGAAGGCAGAGGTCACAGGTTCGAATCCTGTCGGGTGCGCCAGACGCGGCGATTTGCCGCCAGCTGAACCGCCCGACTCGTCCTCGACACGCTCCACCCGCTCTCCGGGGAAAACTCGGGCTCGCGGCGTCGCTTTCGCGCGCACGCGACCCTATCTGCGGGTCATGACGGCTCCGCTCATCGCCCCCTCGATCCTCTCCGCCGATTTCGCGCGGCTGGGCGAAGAGGTGCGCGCGGTCGATGCCGCCGGGGCGGACTGGGTTCATATTGACGTGATGGACGGGCACTACGTCCCCAACATCACGATCGGGCCGGCAGTGGTGAAGGCGTTGCGCCCGCACACCGCCAAGCCCTTCGACGTCCACCTGATGATCGCCCCGATCGATCCCTATCTCGAAGCCTTTGCGGATGCGGGGGCCGACATCATCACCGTCCACCCCGAGGTTGGGCCCCACATCCATCGCACACTCCAGGCGATCAAGGCGCTGGGCAAGCAGGCGGGCGTGGTGCTCAACCCGGGCACGCCGGCCAAGATGCTCGACTACCTGATCGACGAGGTCGACCTCGTGCTGGTGATGAGCGTCAACCCCGGCTTCGGCGGGCAGAGCTTCATTTCGAGCCAGCTCCGCAAGGTCGAGGCGATCCGCAAGATGATCGACAAGTCGGGTCGCGACATCCGGCTCGAGGTCGATGGCGGGGTCGATGCGACCACGGCGCCGCAATGCGTCGCCGCCGGGGCGGACGTACTCGTCGCCGGGTCGGCGACGTTCCGCGGCGGGCCGGAGCGCTACGCCGCCAATATCGCCGCGCTGAAGGGCTGCAGCGCATGAAGCCCGACCCGCTCATCATCGACCGTGCGCCCGACCTGTCCGGTGCGCAGCCCGCCCTGCCCCTGCCGCCGAGCCGTCGCGAGCCGCTGATCCGCGCGGTGGCGGAGGCTGCACCGGGCATGGTCGAGGATGACGGGCTGGACCCGCTCGATCCGGCGCGCGCGCTGGTTCCCTCGGACTTCGTCAGCAAGGCCAATCCCTTCGACGCCGCGCTCGGCTTTGCCTATCGTCTCGGTATCCCCGGGGCCCTGCTCGCGGCGCCGCTGCGCAAGCCTGCCAGGCTGCGCCTGCTGGCAACCGTGACGAGCCCGCTGGAGGGTGACCGGTCCCGCGGCACGGCCATCCGGGCGGGTCACTTCGTGGTCCACGGGCTCAAGCTGCTGCTCCGGGACGTCGATTTCGCCGCCTCCGCCCGCCATGCGCCGCCCGTCCAGCGCGCACTCGACGGTTTCGGATGGTTGCGCGATCTTTCCGCTGCGGGTCGGCGCGCGGACGGCGCGTCCGTCGCCGAAAGCCTCGCGGCGCGCTGGCTCGACGCGCATGACGAAGCCGGAAAGGGTTCCGCCTGGAGCGTGGAGCGCGCCGGCGAGCGGCTGATGGCGTGGCTGGTCCATGCGCCGCTGGTCCTTTCGGGCGAAAACCCGGCGATGCGGTCGCGGATGCTGCGCGCGATCGAGCAGACCGCGCGCTGGCTCGATCGCAATGTGGCGAAGGAACAGGACCGGCTGGCGTCCGCAACCGGCTGGGCGGCGATCGTCGCGGCCGGGCTGCTGCTGCCCGACGGTCGCCCGCGCCGCGTGTTCGGCGAGGCGGGCCTGCTCAGGGCGCTGGGCGATATGGTGAGCCCGGACGGCGGCGTCCTGTCGCGAAGCCCGCTGGCGCAGATGCAGGCGATCGCTGTGATCGTCGATCTCGAGGCCTGCTATGCGGCGGTCAGGCGCACCCCGCCGCCCGCCTTGCAGGCTATGCTGCATCTCCTCGTGCCGCCGCTGCTGGCACTCCGGCACGGCGACGGCGGGCTCGGTTCGTGGCAGGGCGCCGGCGCCACCTCGGCCCACGCGCTCGCCCGCCTGATTGCCGCGAGCGGGGTGCGAATGCGCCCGCTGCGCGATGCGCCGCACTGGGGC
>JAJYQP010000075.1 GCA_021794525.1 Pseudomonadota bacterium
AACCCGAGTCGGTCGCGAGGCGCTTGGCCATCGCGCTGAACTTGCTCTTGTCGGGTGCGCCGTCGGTGACCTTCGCGGCGGCGAGGTAGAGCAGCGCGCGCGCCGCCTCCAGATCGGTCGCCATGTCGGCGAGCATGAACTGGGTGTTCTGGAAATCGGCGATCGGTGTGCCGAACTGCTGGCGCTCGCGGGTATATTTCACCGCTTCGTCTAGACACCGCTGCGCGCCGCCGAGCGAACAGGCGCCGATGTTCAGCCGCCCGCCGTCGAGACCCATCATGGCGAAGCGGAAGCCGTGGCCGTCCTCGCCGACGCGATTTTCGACCGGCACGCGCGCGTCCTCGAAGATAAGCTGCGCGGTCGGGCTGGCGTTCCAGCCGAGCTTCTTCTCCGGCGCGCCGAAGCTGAGGCCGGGCGTGTCCTTGTCGACGACCAGGCAGGTGATGCCCTTGGTCTTGTCGTCGGACGTGCGGACCATGGTCACGTAAACGTCGTTGAAGCCGCCGCCGCTGATGAACTGCTTGGTGCCGTTGAGGATGTAATGGTCCCCATCCAGCCGCGCACTGGTCTTGAGTCCCGCTGCGTCCGAACCGCTGCCCGGCTCGGTCAAAGCATAGCTGGCGATCCTGTCCATCGTCACGAGGTCGGGGAGGTATTTCGCCTTCACCTCCGCGCCGCCGAACTGGTCGATCATCCAGGCGGCCATGTTGTGGATCGAGATATAGGCGCTGGTGGCGGGGCAGCCATAGGCCATTGCCTCCATGATCAGCGCCGCCTCCAGCCGGCCGAGGCCGATGCCGCCCGATTCCTCGCTGACGTAGATTGCGCCGAAGCCGAGCTCGGCGCTGGCCTTGATGACGTCGCGCGGGAAGTGCTGCTTTTCGTCCCATTCGGCGGCGAAGGGGGTGATGGCATCGGCGGTGAAGCGCTGCGCCATGTCCTGGATCGCGCGCTGGTCTTCGGTGAGCTGGAATTGTCCGGTCATGGGGCTGCGCTCTAGCGTCGTGGCTCGCGGGGGGGAAGACCCGGCGCCTATCCCGCTGTAACCGTTCGGCGGCAACGACCGAACCAGCCGGGCAGGACAGGGAGGGCCATCGTGAGACCAGCGCCGCCGACTTCGCCTCCGCTTTCCCGAGCCTCGACGTGCCACTTCCGGCAATCCTGGTGCAGCACGGGGAGGAGCCGCCATGGGAAATCGTGAAGGCCGCGGAGTTCGACGCCGCGGCCGCGCTGCCGGAGCTGATCGCGCTAGTCTCCCGCCGTCTCGCCGCCGCCCGACCCGTCGCCGATCCAGGTCTCGGCCTCGATCTCGACCTTCCATTCGGGCCGGACCAGCCACGCGACGCCTGCCATGGTCGCGGCGGGTCGTGCCTCGCCGAAGAAGCGCGCGTGAACGGCGCCGACCGCGTCCTGGTCGGCAGGGTCGGTCAGCAGCAGGCGCGTGCGCACCACGTGCTGCGGTCCGGCCCCGAGCATCGCCAGGGCGCGGCAGATAAGCGTGCAGCAGCGTGTCGCCTGCGCGGCAGCGTCGCCGGGGGTAGTGCTGCCGTCGTCCTCGACCGGACCAGTGCCCGCAACCACGATCCGGTCCCCCGCGCGCACGGCGCGGGCGAAGCCGTAGAGCGATTCATAGGGCGATCCCGTGAAGGCGTGTCGTGTGCTCATCCGCAGCTGATCTCGGTGATGCGCATCGCCCGATCGTAACGGACGTTGAGCCGATCGGGGCGGAAATCCATCGTCCACATCGAATCCGGCGGACCCCAGCGCAGCGAGCGCGCGCCGGACAGGCGAAGCAGCTCGGCGCCCAGTTCCGCCGTCGCGGGCTGGCCGATCCGGTCCTGCACCACCTCTGCCTTGCACACCGGCCCAGCGGATTGCGGCGAGGTCGGACCGGGTGCCTCAACCGTGACGCAGCCGGCGAGTGCGACCGGCAGAACGAGCGCGAAACTGCGGGGGGACATCGGCAATCTCCTTTGCTTGCGGACCTGCCGCGATGCGCATCTTTTCGCAACCTTTGGCTTTGACAAGGACGGTTGCGGCTTTAGGCACCACTGCCGCCAGCAAGGGAGCGCGCATGAGCGGCGATTGGGTGATCGGGATCATCGGCGGATCGGGGCTTTATGCCGTCGATGCGCTGGAAGACGCCCAGTGGATCGGGGTCAAGTCCCCCTTCGGTGAGCCTTCGGACGAAATCCTGTGCGGTCGGATCGGCGAGGTCCAGCTGCGCTTCCTGCCGCGCCACGGCCGCGGGCACCGCGTGGCCCCGGGGAGCCTGAACGCGCGCGCCAACATCGATGCGCTGAAGCGTGCAGGTTGCACGGATATTATCGCGATCTCGGCGGTGGGCTCGCTCGACGAGAAGCGGGAGCCCGGCCAGTTCGCGGTCGTCGACCAGTTCATCGATGCGACCAGGGGCCGCGCCGCCAGCTTCTTCGACAGCGGTTTCGTCGCCCATGTCGGCTTCGCCGACCCGGTGTGCCCGCGCCTCTCAGCCATGGCGGCGAAGGCGGTCGCCAAGGCGGGCGGCAAGGCCAGCCCGGGCGCGACCTATGTGGCGATCGAGGGGCCGGCCTTCTCGACCCGTGCCGAAAGCCGGCTCTATCGTCAGTGGGGCGCCGATGTGATCGGCATGACTGCCATGCCCGAGGCCAAGCTCGCACGCGAGGCAGAACTGCCCTACGCCCTTCTTGCCATGGTCACCGACTACGACGCCTGGCGGGAGGATTCGGTCCCCGTCAGCGTCGATCAGGTGGTGGAGCAGATGCATGCCAATGCCGCCCTCGCGCGGAAGGCGGTGGTGGAATTCGCGCGAGGCCTGCCCAAGACCCGGGCCGCCTCGCCCATCGACACCGCGCTCGACGATGCGGTGATCACCAATCCCGACAAGTTCGACCGCGAGCTGGTCGCGAGGCTCGACGCGGTCGCCGGGCGGCTGCTGGGACGGCGCTGACGTGATCGACCTTCTCGTCATCGGCGGCGGCATCAATGGCGCAGGGATAGCGCGCGATGCCGTCGGGCGAGGCCTAAGCGTCCTATTGTGCGAGAAGGACGATCTCGCCGCTCATACCTCGTCTGCCAGCACCAAGCTGGTCCACGGGGGCCTGCGCTATCTCGAGACCTACGAGTTCCGACTGGTCGGCGAGGCGCTGAAGGAGCGCGAGGTGTTGCTGAAGGCCGCACCGCATATCGTCTGGCCGCTGCGCTTCGTTCTGCCGCACGACACCGCGATGCGGCCCAAGTGGATGCTGCGCGCCGGGCTCGTCCTCTATGACGCGCTGGGCGGCTTCGGGCGCTCGCTGCCGGGGAGCCATGCCGTGCGGCTCGACCGGCCCCCGCACAAGGGCGTGTTGCAGGAACGGCTGACCCGCGGCTTCGAATATTCGGACTGCTGGGTCGAGGATTCGCGCATGGTCGTGCTCGCCGCGATGGATGCGGCGGCGCGCGGGGCGGAGATCCTCACCCGGCACGAGTGCATCGAACTGGGGCGGCACGCCGACCGCTGGCGCGCGACGCTGCGCCATGCGGGCGGCGGACGGGTGGTGGAGGCCCGCGCGGTGGTCAATGCCGCCGGACCCTGGGTGGACACTATCGCCGCCAGCGCGCTCGGCGGGCGGACCAAGGCTCATCTCCGGCTGGTCAAGGGCAGCCACATCGTCGTGCCCTGCAAGTATCCGGGCGAGCACGCCTACATCCTCCAGCAGCCCGGCGGCCGGATCGTCTTTGCGATCCCCTACGAGCGCGACTTCACGCTGATCGGCACCACCGAGGAGCCCTTCACGGGCGATGCCGACAGGGTGGCGATCTCGGACGCGGAGATCGACTATCTGATCGACGCGGTCGGCCGCAGCTTCAAGAGCGGCGTGGCGCGCGACGAGATCGTATGGAGCTATTCGGGCGTGCGCCCGCTCTACGAGGACAAGGCCTCGAGCAATTCCACCGTCACCCGCGACTACGTGTTCGAAGTCGATGCGGACGGGGGCGCACCGATCCTGTCGATCTACGGCGGAAAGATCACCACCTTCCGCAAGCTGGCCGAGCACGCGCTGAAGCGCCTGTCGAAGCACCTGCCGATGGGTCCGGCCTGGACGCGCGAGGCGCCGCTGCCGGGCGGGGAGATGCAGGATTTCGCCAGTTTCCTGTGGCAGGCGAGCGTGCGCTTCCCATGGCTTCCGCCCGAAATGCTGCTGAGGCTGGTGCGCGCCTACGGCACCCGGATCGACGCCCTAATCGGCGATGCGAAGAGCCTGTCCGAGCTTGGCCGGCATTTCGGCGGTACGCTCTACGAGCGCGAGCTCGCCTATCTGGTCGAGCACGAATACGCCCGAGCTGCCGAGGACGTTTTGTGGCGCCGCAGCAAGCTGGGGCTCCATCTCGGCGAGGAGGCCAGGGCGGCAGTGGCGGACTGGTTCGCGGCGCGCAATTCGCTTTGAACGCGGCTGCTTGATTGCATCTGAAACCGGGTTCAAGGGGCGGCCAAATCGCTGACACCGGACCCCCCATGCCTGCCACCCCGCTCGATCGTACCGCACTTCGCCTGGCCTATCGCATGGAAGAGGAAGCGTGCGTCGCCGAACGGCTCGAGCAGGCCGCCCCGGCGAGCGCGGTGCACGGCGCGGCGAGCGCGCTCGCGGTCAAGCTGATCGAGGGCGCGCGACGCCGCAAGGCGAGCGGGCTCGACGCCTTTCTCCAGCAGTTCGGCCTCGGCACCGAGGAAGGCATTGCGCTGATGTGCCTTGCCGAGGCGCTGCTGCGCGTTCCCGACGCGCGCACCGCCGATGCGCTGATCCGCGGCACCATCGGCGAGATCGACTGGTCCGAGCATCTCGGTGAATCGAGCTCCACCTTCGTCAATGCCGCGACGTTCTCGCTGATGCTGACGGGCGAGGTGCTCGCCCGTCCGCAGGATGCGGCGCGCGGCATGGGCGCGACGTTGAAGCGCACCATCGGCAGGGTCGGCGAGCCGGTGATCCGCACCGCGACCCTGCAGGCGATGAAGATCCTTGGCGGCCAGTTCGTGTTCGGCCGCGACATGGACGAGGCGCTGAAGCGCGCCGCCCCCGAGCGCGCGCGCGGTCTGGCGCACAGCTTCGACATGCTGGGCGAAGGGGCGCTGACCTTCGAGGACGCGGAACGCTATCGCCTGAGCTACGAGCGCGCGGTCGAGCGGCTGGCGAAGGAGGCGGGCGCGGGCGTCGGGCGATCTCCGGGCATCTCCGTGAAGCTGTCCGCGCTTTATCCGAAATATGATTTCCTCCACCGCGACGCGGCGGTGGAGGCGCTGGTGCCGATGATCCGCGATCTCGCGGCAAAGGCGCGCGATGCCGATATTCACTTCACCGTGGACGCCGAGGAGGCCGAGCGGCTGGAGCTGTCGATGGACATCATCGAGGCGCTGGTCGCCGACGACAGCCTGTTCGCCAACGGCACGCCCGAGGGCTGGACCGGCTTCGGGATGGCCCTGCAAGCCTATCAGAAGCGCGCCGTGCCGCTGTGCCGCTGGGTCGCCAGCCTTGCACGCAGGCATGACCGCAGGCTGTTCGTGCGGCTGGTCAAGGGCGCCTATTGGGATACCGAGATCAAGGCGAGCCAGGTCGGCGGCTATCCCGATTTTCCCGTATTCACCCGCAAGCTCGCGACCGACGTCAGCTATCTTGCCTGCGCGGACGTGCTGCTGGCGTCGGGCGATTGCATCTACCCTGCATTCGCAACGCACAACGCCTACACCGTTGGTGCAATAAAGGCGCTGGCGGCGAAGCATGGCGCGGACGGCCCGGCCCCAAGCAGCGAAGCGGTAGGCCGCGAAGGACGGTTCGAGTTCCAGCGCCTTCACGGGATGGGAGAGGACATCTACGAGGCGCTTGCTGCCGCGGAGGGCAATCGCCCGACCCAGGTGCGGATCTACGCGCCGGTCGGTAGCCACAAGGACTTGCTCGCCTATCTCGTGCGCCGCCTGCTCGAGAACGGCGCGAATTCGAGCTTCGTCAACCGCATGGCCGATGCCGGTGTCCCCGCCACCGACCTCGCGACCGATCCGGTGGCGGAGCTGGCGGCGATGGTGCCGAAGCGCAATCCGGCCATCGCCCTGCCGCGCGACATCTTTCGCGGTCGCCGCAACAGCGCGGGCGTCGATCTCGCCGACCCGCTGGTGCGCGAGCCGCTGCTCGGGCGGCTGACCAAGCTTGAAAGCATGGTGTGGGAGGCTGGGCCGACCGAAAATCCCCTCCCCTTCAGGGGAGGGGTTGGGGTGGGGTCTGTCTCAGCGCCCGATCGCCAACAGGCCCCACCCCCATCCCCTCCCCTGAAGGGGAGGGGTGGGCGCCGCGCGATACGCTCGCCCCACGACACAAACCTTATCGTCGGCCACTGCCGCGATGCCACGCCTGCAGAAGTCGCCGACGCGATCGGTCGCGCCGAGGCTGCGCAGCCCGCGTGGAATGCGCTGGGCGGGGAACGGCGAGCCGAATTGCTGGACCGCGCCGCCGACGCTTTCGAGGCCCACACCGACGAAATCCTCAGCCTGTGCATTCGCGAAGCGGGCAAGACGCTGGTCGACGCCGTGCTGGAACTGCGCGAGGCGGTCGATTTCCTGCGCTATTATGCCACCGAGGCACGGGCGCTGTTCACCCCCGACGGCTTCCGCCTGCCCGGGCCGACCGGCGAGGAGAATCGCCTCGTCATGGCCGGGCGCGGCGCATTCGCCACGATCAGCCCGTGGAACTTCCCGCTCGCGATTTTCATCGGGCCCGCCGCGGCAGCACTTGCGGCCGGGAACACCGTGGTCGCCAAGCCCGCCGAGCAGACACCGCTGATCGCCGCCCTCGCGGTCGACTTGTGCCACCGGGCGGGCATCCCGCGCGATGTCCTGCAGCTCCTGCCCGGAGCGGGGGATGTCGGGCAGGCGATCACCTCCGACGCGCGCATCGCCGGGGTCGCCTTCACCGGATCGACCGAGACCGCGCAGGCGATCAACCGCAGCCTTGCCGCGCGCGAAGGCCCGATCGCAACCTTCATCGCCGAGACCGGCGGGCAGAACGCGATGATCGCCGATAGCTCCGCGCTGCCTGAACAGGTGACGCGCGACGTGGTGGCGAGCGCGTTCCAGAGCGCGGGCCAGCGCTGCTCGGCGCTGCGGGTGCTTTACCTGCAGGATGATGTCGCCGACGCGATGCTGGCGATGATCAGGGGCGCGTTCGAGGCGCTGACCATCGGCGATCCGGCGCAGCTCCCCACCGATGTCGGCCCGGTGATCGACGAGGATGCCAGGGCTGCACTGGAACGCCATGTCGCGCGCTGCGAGCGCGGTGGCGGCCCGGTCTGGCGGCGCGAACTGCCAGCGGCGGCGAAGAAGGGCTGCTTTGTCGCGCCGACGATCATCGAAATCGATTCGATCCGCGACCTCAAGCGCGAAAACTTCGGCCCCGTGCTTCACGTCGCGCGCTTCGCGGGCGACCGGCTGGAGCAGGTGATCGAGGACATCAATTCGACCGGCTACGGCCTCACCCTCGGCCTCCACAGCCGCATCGATGCGACCCGGCGGCTGGTCGAGGCGCGGGCGCGGGTCGGCAATCTCTACGTCAATCGCAACCAGATCGGCGCGGTGGTCGAGAGCCAGCCGTTCGGCGGCGAGGGGCTTTCTGGCACCGGCCCCAAGGCGGGCGGCCCGCATTATGTCGCCCGTTTCGCGACCGAGCGCGTGGTCTGCATCGACACCACCGCGGCGGGCGGCAATGCAAGCCTGCTGGCGGGGTGAGTTTCATTGCGAATTCATGTGCGTCTGCCATAGAACGCGCACAGATGGGCCGCTTCCTCCGCTTGCTTGCCGCGCTGCTCGCGCTCGTGTCCGCCGCCGCGGCGAGCGCGGAGGTGCGTGTCACCTTCCACAGCTTCAACGGCTCGATGCCCTTCGGCCGGTTTCCCCATGCCTTCGTCGCCTTCGAAGGCACGCTGGAGGGGACCGGGGAGCGCGTGCACGAGAATTTCGGCTGGTCGGCGAAGACGATCTCGCCCGCGATCCTGGCGGGTCCGGTCTATGGCACTATCCTGATCGAGAAGGAGAAATGGCTGACCAAGACCAACAGCCATTTCACCATCACCCTGACCGATGCGCAATATCGCCGCGTGCGGGCCGAAGTGGAGGCGTTTCGCACCCATCCAGGCAAGTATTACAGCCTCGATGATCGCAACTGCATCCACTTCGTCGGCCGCATGGCGGAACTGATCGGCCTCAAGGTCGATTACCCGAAAAACCTGCTGCGCAAGCCGCGCGAATGGCTCAACCGCATCGGCACGCTCAATCCGCAGCTCAAGGCGAAGACGTTCCGCTAGGATAAATCGTATCGGGAACCGGTAACGGGCTTGCCCGCACCGGCGCGCTCGTCAATCAACCGGCGATGGCGATTCTCTCCGACAAATGGATTCGCGAGGCGGCGACCGCGCGCGGCATGATCGAGCCCTTCGTGGAAGCGCAGCGGCGCGACGGCTGCATCTCCTTCGGGCTCTCCAGCTTCGGCTACGACGCGCGCGTTGCCGACGAGTTCAAGATCTTCACCAATGTCGACAACGCGATTGTCGATCCGAAGAACTTCGCGGACACCAGCTTCGTCGATCGCAAGACCGATGTCTGCGTGATCCCGCCCAACAGCTTCGCGCTGGCCCGGACGGTCGAATATTTCCGCATCCCCGACGATGTGCTGGTGATCTGCCTCGGCAAAAGCACCTATGCGCGCTGCGGGATCATCGTGAACGTCACTCCGCTGGAACCTGGCTGGGAAGGTCACGTCACGCTGGAATTCTCGAATACCACCCCGCTGCCCGCGCGCATCTATGCCGGGGAAGGGGCATGCCAGTTCCTGTTCCTGCAAGGGAACGAGCGGCCGGAGGTCACTTATGCCGACCGGGCGGGCAAATACATGGGCCAGCGCGGCGTGACGCTGCCGAAACTGTGACGCGTTGCCACTAGCCAAGCCCCGTCATTCCCGCGAAAGTGGGAATCCAGCACGCGATGGTGCCCGGGATGCATCCCCCGCCTCCGCAGGGATGACGATGCGAGGAGCGAGGGATGGCTGAAACCAGGAACGCGGACACGGAATTCGACATCGTGGTCTATGGCGCGACCGGCTATACCGGCCGCCTCGTCGCCGAGCATTTCGTCCGCGAATATGGTGGCCAGAAAGCTACCGGGCCCGATGCGCCCCGATGGGCTATGGCGGGCCGCAGCAGGGGCAAGCTGGAGGAGGTCCGCGGCCTGATCGGCGCGCCTGCCGACACGCCGCTGGTGGTCGCCGATGCCGACGATCCAGGCACGCTCGACGCGCTGTGCCGCCGTACCCGCGTGGTGCTGACCACGGTCGGGCCATACCAGCTCTATGGCAGCGAGCTCGTCGCCGCCTGTGCGCGCACAGGCACCGACTATGCCGACCTGTGCGGAGAGCCCGGCTGGATGCGCCAGATGATCGACGCGCACCACGCCGAGGCCAAGGCATCGGGCGCGCGCATCTGTTTCTCGAGCGGCTTCGATTCGATCCCCTTCGACCTCGGCGTGCTGATGCTCCAGAAGGAGGCGAAGGCCCGCTTCGGCGGCCCCGCCCCCCGCGTGAAAGGCCGGGTCCGCGCGATGCAGGGCACGTTCTCGGGCGGCACCGCGGCGAGCCTTACGGCGACGGTCAAGTCGGTCGCCAAGGACCCCTCGCTCATCAAGATTCTCAACAGCCCCTTCGGCCTGACGCCAGGCTACGAGGGGGCGGAGCAGCCGTCGGGTCTGGTGCCGCATTACGAGGGGGAG
>JAJYQP010000089.1 GCA_021794525.1 Pseudomonadota bacterium
CCGCGTGGAGGCGCTGCGCCAGCCAGGCCGAGACCAGGCACATCGCCGCGGTCAGTAGAAGGTGCTCGGTAATCGGTACCCCTGCTGCGGTCAGCCCCACAGCCAGTAGCGATCCCACCACCATAGCCCCGGCGTTGACGATGTTGTTTGCGGCAATCGTACGTGCCGCCTGGTCGGGCGCGACCTTGGTCGTCAGGAAGGCGTAGAGCGGGACCACGAACATCCCGCCGGACACCGCGATGCCCAGCAACATGAACATCAGAAGCGGAGCGCCAGCGTGGTGAACGAAGTCGGTGACGCCGAGCAGTTCCCCGCTCGTGCCCGAATCCCATGTCCGGGCAATAAGATAGAAGCCCACCACGAAGGCGGCCATCACCAGCACCGACACGGGCGCGAAGCGGGCGGAGACCTCGCCTTTCAACAGCTTGTTGATCGCTACCGAACCGATCGCCACGCCGACCGAGAATATGACCAGGAACAGGCTCGCAACCTCCTTCGAGGCCATCAGCGTATTCTTCGCGAGTGGCGGGAACTGGATGAACAACACCGCGCCGATGGTCCAGAAGAAGCTGATCGAGACGATCGCAAGGAAGACCTGCGGGCTTTTCGCGGAGGCGCGGATGAGCCGCGCGGAACTCGTGAACACATTCCAGTCGAGCGGCACGATCTCGCCCTGCGGCGGAGCCGACGGAATCTGGCGCGAGGTCACGTAGCCGACCAGCGCTGTCAGCACGATCCCTGCCGCCGCGATCTCGACCGGGATCCAGCCTGCCAGGATCGTTCCGAACAGGATAGCTATGTAAGTCCCCGCCTCGACCAGCCCGGTTCCCGAGAGCACCTCGTCGCGTTCGAGATGCTGCGGCAAGATCGCATATTTGATCGGACCGAAGAACGTCGAATGCACGCCCATCGCGAAAAGTGCGGTCAGCAGCAGCGGGATCGCCATCGCCGACAGGCCCGGGTGCGGCGCACCTGCGAGGCACTGCCCGGCGACCTTGACGCACTCGGCATCCTGCCAGGCGATCATCAGCCCTGCCGCGCCGACTGCCATGATCGCGATCTCGGCCGCCTTGACGATGCGGATGATCCGCGCCTTGTCGCGCATGTCCGCAAGCTGCCCCGCCATGGCGGACAGCAGGAAGAACGGCGCGATGAACACGCCCGAGGCGATCGCGGAAAACTGCGCCTCCTGCGCCTCGTCGTTGTAGACGCTGTAGACCACGAATAGCACCATCGCGGTCTTGTAGAGATTGTCGTTGAAGGCGTTCAGAAGCTGCGTCACGAACAGCGGCAGGAAGCGCCGACGGTGAAGGAGCCTGGTGGACGTGGTCATCCGGTAATGCGCTCGTGTGGCCCCAGCATGTGCCGCGCTGATAGGGCTGGCAGTGCGCGGCGGCAAGGCCGAGGGTTTTCACGCCCCCCGCCACCTTGTATCGCCGGGGCCGAGGGGACGAGATGCTGACACTGCCCAACCTGCTGACGCTGTCGCGAATCCTGGCGGTGCCGTTCCTCGGCTTCCTGCTGTGGTGGCCCGAATGGAACCTGGGCTACGCCATCGCCTTCGTGCTCTATGCCCTGATCGCCTTCACCGATTACCTCGACGGCTATCTCGCGCGGGCGCAGGGCACGGTCAGCAAGCTGGGGATATTTCTCGACCCCATCGCAGACAAGATCATGGTCGCGGCGGTTATCCTGATCCTGACCGCGCAAGGCTATCTGCGCGGGCCCTATGTCGGCGATATTCACGTGATCGCGGGCCTCGTCATCCTGATCCGCGAGATCGCGGTGTCGGGGCTGCGCGAATTCCTCGGCGGGCTGCAGGTCTCGGTGCCGGTGTCGCGGCTCGCGAAATGGAAGACCACGTTCCAGCTGGTCAGCCTGGGCGCGCTGATCCTGGGCGGCGCGGTAAATGGGCCGCCGTGCCATTCGACGCTGGAATATTGCGGCACGCTGGCCACCAACTGGATTCACCTGACCGGGCTGACCTGCCTGTGGGCGGCAGCGGTGCTGACCTGCATCACCGGATGGGATTACCTGCGCGTCGGCCTGAAACACATGGATTGACCGCACCCGGTCAGGGCACCTGTGATCGGGTGCGCAACGCCACGGACCGCGGCGATCAACCGGCACGCAATTCCTCGGCCAGCAGCTCGAACTCGTCGCGTCGCGGAGAGTTCTTGCGCCAGATCAGCGCGATTTCGCGGCTGGCGCCCTGCGCCTTGAGCGGCCGCGCGACAACGTCGGTGCCGGTGAGGATCCCCGCCTCCAGGGCCATTTCCGGCAGCATGGTGACACCCAGCCCGCCGTCGACCATCTGGACGAGCGTGTGGAGGCTGGTGCCGATCATGCTGGCAGAGGCCCGCAGGTCCGGACGGTTGCAGGCGGCGAGCGCATGGTCGCGCAGGCAGTGCCCGTCCTCGAGCAGCAGCAGACGCCCCTCCTCGATCATGCTGGCGGGCACCTCCTCGGGCGGATCGCGCGGGTCGTTCTTGGGGAATGCCACGAACAGCCGGTCATCGGCGATATGCGCGCTCTCGATGTCGCCGGTGGCGAAGGGGAGGGCGAGCAGCACGCAATCGGCCCGTCCGTGATGAAGCGATTCGACCGCGGCGTGGCTGGTCTCCTCGCGCAGCTGCAGCTTCAGCTCGGGGCGCTCCCGGCGCAGGCGCGGCAGGATGCGCGGCAGCAGGAAGGGCGCGATGGTGGGAATGACGCTCATCGCAAGCTGGCCAGCGAGCGGCTTTCCAGACGCCTGGACGAGATCGGTCAGCTCCTCGGCTTCGCGCAGCACCCGGTGCGCCTTTGCGACGACCTGGTTGCCGAGCTGGGTGAAACGCACCACCCGCCGACTGCGCTCCACCAGCGTGACCCCGAGCAGCGATTCGAGCTCGCGCAGGCCCGCCGAGAGCGTCGATTGCGAAACGAAGGACGCCTCCGCCGCCCGGCCGAAATGGCCGTGCTCGTGGAGGGCTACGAGGTATTGCAGCTGCTTGAGCGTGGGCAGGAAGGCGGTCATCGTGTCCGCGCTTCCTAGCGGTGGGTGGCGGGCGATGTCGAGGAGCGTGGCGACCGCGCCTCGCGCAAGCTATTCCGCTGCTTCCGCGGCTTGCTGTTCCGATTGCGGCGTATCCTCGACGCGGGTCATCGCCAGTTTCCCGTTTTTGACGGTGAAGCCAAGCCGCCCCTCCACCAGTTCGAGCGCGTCGCGGCCGAACACCTCGTAGCGCCAGCCCTGCAGCACCGGCAGGTCGCGGACCCCGGCGGCGAGCGATTCCATCTCGTCGGCGCGCGTCAGCAACCGGGCGGCCACGTCGATCTCGCGGGCGCGGATCTTGAGCAATAGCTTCAAGAGGTCGGCGACCAGCGCGCCTTCCTTGCCGAGTGGCGCGCCGGGGGTGCCGCGCTCGGGCAGTTCTTCTTTCGGCAGCGGCTCGGCCTTTTCGATGACCTTCATCAGCCGCTTGCCGATGTCGTTGTCCTTCCATGCGTTCGACAGCCCGCGCACCTTGGCGAGATCGGCCTGGGTCTTGGGCGGATGGCTGGCGAGATCGGCGAGCGTCTCGTCACGCATGATGCGGCCGCGCGGGATGTTCTTGTGCTGCGCCTCGCCCTCGCGCCACGCGGCGAGCGCCTTGAGGCGGCCTAGCACGCCAAGATTGCGGCCCGTCGCACGGATGCGCTTCCATGCCTGCCCGGCATCATTGGCATAGTTCGCCGGATCGGCGAGCTTATCCATTTCGGCATCCAGCCAGGCGCCGCGCCCGGTCTTGATGAGCTTCTTGAGGATGCGCGGGAAGATCTTGGCGAGGTGGGTCACATCGCCGATGGCATATTCGATCTGCCGCTCGGTCAGCGGGCGGCGGCTCCAGTCGGTGAAGCGCGCGCCCTTGTCGACCGTGAAGCCAAGCCAGCTTTCGACGAGGTTGGCATAGCCGATCTGTTCCGACTGGCTGATCGCCATCATCGCGATCTGGGTGTCGAAGATCGGGTGAGGGGTCGCCTGGGTGAGATTGTAGACGATCTCGACGTCCTGCCCGCCGGCGTGGAAGACCTTCAGCACCGCCTCGTTGCGGACGAGCAGGTCGAGCAGCGGGGCAAGGTCGATGCCGGGCGCGAGCGGATCGATCGCGGCCGCCTCGTTCTCGTCGGCGATCTGGACCAGGCAGAGCTCGGGCCAATAGGTGTTCTCGCGCATGAATTCGGTGTCGACGCAGACGAATTCGGACTTCGCGAGCCGGGCGCAGAGATCGGCGAGCGCCTCGGTGGTGGTGATAAGCGGATGGATGTGCATTACGACGTCGTTTCTTCTCGTTGTTTGGGCGGAGTGCCGCCCCCGGCGATTCCCTTGACAAAGGGACCGCCATACCCTGTTAGCGCGCGCCAATTGAGCTTAGAGCACAAAGCGCGGCGCGCCCTTAGCGCCATACGCCCGAAATCGGAAAGAGTTTAGATGCACGCCTATCGTACCCACACCTGTGCGCAATTGACCGCGGCCGACGCCGGCAGCGACGTCCGCCTGTCGGGATGGGTGCACAACAAGCGCGACCATGGCGGTGTGTTGTTCGTCGACCTGCGCGACCATTACGGCATCACCCAGATCGTGGCCGACAGCGACAGCCCGGCGCTGGAGGTGATGGAGAAGGCGCGGCTCGAATCGGTCATCACTGTCGACGGCACGGTCAAGGCGCGTGCCGAGGCGGCGGTGAACCCGAACCTTCCGACCGGCGCGATCGAGGTCTTCGCCCGCGCTGTCACCGTGCAGAGCGCGGCGAGCGACCTGCCGCTGATCGTCAACAGTGCCGAGGACTACCCGGAGGAAACGCGTCTCAAATATCGCTTCGTAGACCTGCGTCGCGAGCGGCTGCACCGGAACATCGTGCTGCGTTCCCAGGTGATATCCTCGATCCGCCGCCGGATGATCGACAAGGGGTTCACCGAGTTCCAGACCCCGATCCTCGGCGCCTCCTCGCCCGAAGGCGCGCGCGACTATCTCGTGCCCAGCCGCCTCCACCCGGGCCGGTTCTACGCGCTTCCGCAGGCGCCGCAGATGTTCAAGCAGTTGCTGATGGTCGCGGGCTTCGACCGCTATTTCCAGATCGCGCCCTGCTTCCGCGACGAGGATCTGCGCGCCGACCGCAGCCCGGAATTTTACCAGCTCGACTTTGAGATGAGCTTCGTCACGCAGGAAGACGTGTTCCAGGCGATCGAGCCGGTGCTGGCCGGTGTGTTCGAGGAATTCGCGAACGGCAAGAGCGTGACCCCGGCGGGCAGCTTCCCGCGCATCCCCTATGCCGAGGCGATGCTGAAATACGGCAGCGACAAGCCCGATCTCCGCAACCCGCTGATCATCAGCGACGTGACTTCGCATTTCGAAAAGTCGGGCTTCGGCCTGTTCGAGAAGATTGTCGGTGGCGGCGGAAAGGTCCGCGTGATCCCCGCGCCGGCGACTCACGAGAAGAGCCGCAAGTTCTTCGACGATATGAACGACTGGGCGCGGCGCGAGGGCTTTGCGGGGCTCGGCTATGTGACTCGCAAGGGCGGCGAGTTCGGCGGGCCGATCGCCAAGAACCACGGCGAAGAGGGCATGGCCGCGCTTTATGCCGAGCTGGGCCTTGGCGAGAACGACGGGCTGTTCTTCGCCGCCGGCAAGGAGAAGGACGCGGCCAAGCTCGCCGGCGCCGCGCGCACCCGCGTCGCGGAAGAGCTGGGGCTGATCGAGGAGGGCTGTTTCAAGTTCTGCTGGATCGTTGACTTCCCGATGTTCGAATACGACGAGGACGCGAAGAAGGTCGATTTCAGCCACAACCCCTTCTCGATGCCGCAGGGCGAGCTGGAGGCGCTGGAGACGCAGGATCCGCTCGCCATCAAGGCGTGGCAGTACGACATCGTCTGCAACGGCTACGAGCTGTCGTCGGGCGCGATCCGGAACCACAAGCCGGAGATCATGTACAAGGCATTCGAGATCGCTGGTTATTCGCGGGAAGAGGTGGACGGAAACTTCTCCGGCATGATCGAGGCCTTCAAGCTCGGCGCGCCGCCGCACGGCGGCTCGGCTCCCGGCATCGACCGCATCGTGATGCTGCTGGCGGACGAGCCCAACATCCGCGAGGTCATCGCCTTCCCGCTGAACCAGCGCGCGCAGGATCTGATGATGGGTGCGCCGAGCATGGTCAGCGCCCGTCAGCTGCGCGACGTGCACGTGCGCCTGACCGAGCAACCAAAAGGCAGCCCGGCGGAAATGACCGGCATGACGGGCTCTGCCACCGAGCGTGACGAGAATCCCGGCGAGAACCGGTGACGCGCGCGGAGCCTCGCGCGCGTCAGCAGGCAGTTTTCAGTTCGCCTGCGGTGCCGCTGCGGCAGCGTTTTCGGGCAGGCCGCCGAGCTGGGTCACCAGCTTGATATAGGCGTCGAGATAGGCGAGCACGATGACCTGCCCGATCTCGGTGTTCTGGTAGCCTGCGCCGCCGGCCGCGGCAAAACCGCCCCACCAGCCGCCGCCCGCGCCGCCGCCGAAGCTCAGGTCGCTTTTGCGCGCATGGCCCTCGACCAGCGCTTCCTCGACCGTAGTGCGCGCGTTGACGACCGCGAGAGTGACGTTGGCTTCCTTCTTCCTGACGTTCAGCCCGCCGGCGAGCCCGCCCAGCAGGCGTCCGCCGAGGAGACCGCCCAGCGCTCCGGCCACGCCGCCGCCGCCGCTGTTCGAATTGGTGGTGACGATGTCGGGCTGGAGGAAATAATCGGCTGCCTTGACCTGGCCCTTGCCCAGGTTCGACCCGCCCTGAAGCTCACCCTGGTCGGCCATCGCGCGTTCCATCGCGCGGCTCTGCATCGAACGCCCACGGTTGACGAGGGTGAAGCACCCCGACTGCTGCACGAAAACGCGCATGATCGCCTCGGGGCTGCCGAGGCTCAACTGGCGCCACCATTGGTTGTCGGGCTCGACAATCGCGACGGTCCCGAGGTTGCGGGTGCAGCGCGGGATCTGGGCGGTGCCTTTTTCCTGCGCCTTTCGGGCGGAGGACTTGTCTTGCGCCTGTACCGGCGCGGCGGGAAGCGTGGCCAGCAGGGTGCAGGCCGCGAGAACAGTTGCAAACTTCATCAGGAAATACCCCCTCATATCCGTTGCCCGGCGCACTGAGTGCTTGCCGATTGCCGAAACGACCCCGTTGGAGGCGACAATAATCGGAAGGGAATCGCAGGTCCACGGCATTTTGTCGGGCTCGAAGCCCGCTTCGCAGACTGGACGACGGTGCGCGGCACGTCGTGTAGCGAAGCCGTGCGTGTCCGCAGTACAGGGCAGGGCACTTGCCAGCCCCTTCGCCGTTCATTAGGGCGAAACCAAAGCAACCCCCACACTCGCAAGGGAACGAATATGTCCGATACTGCCGAACGCGTGCAGAAGATCGTCGTCGAGCATCTCGGCGTCGAGGCCGACAAGGTCACGCAGGATGCCAATTTCATCGATGACCTCGGCGCGGACAGCCTCGACATCGTCGAGCTGGTGATGGCTTTCGAGGAAGAATTCGGCGTCGAAATCCCCGATGATGACGCGGCCGAGAAGATCGCCACCGTCGGCGACGCGACCCGCTACATCGACGAGCACAAGGGCTGATCCAACGCCAGCTTCCCGATCCCGGGCGGCGCCTCGCGTCGCGCGAGGAAAGAGGGTTTTCGACAGGCTCGGTCCGTGAGGGGCCGGGCCTGTTGCCGTTTTGACCGGCGCGTCATATCTGCGCGCCGACACAGATTTGCCGGAGAGTTTGCATGCGCCGTGTGGTGGTAACAGGGCTTGGTCTCGTCACTCCGCTTGGGGGCGATGTCGAGACGAGCTGGGAGAACCTGATCGCTGGCAAGAGCGGTGCCGGCCAGATCACCAGGTTCGACGCGTCGAACCAGAAGGCGACCATTGCCTGCGAGGTGAAGGGCAAGGACCACGAATGGGGTTTCGACCCCGACAAACGCGTCGATCCCAAGATCCAGCGCCAGGTCGATCCCTTCATCGTGTTCGGGCTCGATGCCGCCGGGCAGGCCATCGAGGATGCAGGCCTCACCGACATGGACGAGGCGACCCGCGAACGCACGGGCGTCTCCATCGGCGCCGGCATCGGCGGCCTGCCGGGGATCGAGGCCGAATCGATCAATCTCCTCGAGCGCGGACCGGGCCGGGTCAGCCCGCACTTCGTCCACGGACGCATCATCAACCTCGTCAGCGGGCAGGTCTCGATCAAATACGGGCTGATGGGGCCGAACCACGCGGTCGTCACCGCCTGCTCCACCGGCGCGCACTCGATCGGAGATGCGGCGCGCATGATCCGCGACGACGATGCCGACATCATGCTGGCGGGCGGCGCGGAATCGACCGTCAACCCGCTCGGCATTGCCGGCTTCGCGCAGGCCCGCGCACTCAACACCGATATGAACGACCAGCCCGAGAAAGCTAGCCGTCCCTACGACAAGAATCGCGCCGGGTTCGTGATGGGCGAGGGCGCGGGCGTGGTGGTGCTGGAGGAATACGAGCACGCCAAGGCACGCGGGGCGAAGATCTATGCCGAGGTGGTCGGTTACGGCCTCTCGGGCGATGCCTACCACGTAACTGCTCCCCACCCGGAAGGCAGGGGCGCGGAGCTAGCGATGCGGATGGCGCTGAAGAAAGCGGGGATGGAACCCTGCGACATCGACTACGTCAACGCGCACGGCACCAGCACAATGGCTGACACCATCGAGCTCGCCGCGGTCAAGCGCGTGCTGGGCGACGACCTGTGCGGCGCATCGATGAGCAGCACCAAGTCCGCCATCGGGCACCTGCTCGGCGGCGCCGGTGCGGTGGAAGCCATCTTCTGCATCCTCGCCATCCGTGACCAGGTGGTGCCGCCGACGCTCAACCTCGATGACCCTGACGAAGGCACCGAAGGCGTCGATCTCGTCCCGCACACGGCCCGCAAGCGCGAGGTGAAGGCGGCATTGTCGAACAGCTTCGGCTTCGGCGGCACCAATGCCAGCGTGATCTTCAAGGCGGTCGAGGACTGACTTGCGCCGTCTTGCGCTCTTCGTACTCGCCGCCGCCGCGGCGGGGCTGTTGTGGCTGGCAGGCGGCTGGTGGCTGGGCGGCGCGCTCGAGAAGGATACCGAATTCACGGTGCCCAAGGGCGCCACGCTGACCTCCGCCGCCACGGCGCTGGAGGAGGCGGGGGCGATCGGGTCGCGGTCCACCTTCCTGCTGCGCGCGAAGCTGCTCGGCTCGGGCGAGGGCATCCAGGCGGGCGAGTTCCTGCTCCCCGCCGGGGCGAGCGAGGCGACGATCCTCGGCATTTTGCAGAGCGGCAAGCCCCTGCAGCGCTTCGTCACCATCCCCGAAGGCATGCCCTCGATCCTCGTCTGGGAAAAGCTGAAGGCGGAGCCGCTGCTCACCGGCGATATTCCGGTGCCCGCCGAAGGATCGATCCTGCCCGACAGTTATGACTTCCAGCGCGGCGAGGCCCGTGCCGCCGTCGTCGCGCGGATGCAGGCCGCGATGCGCGACTATCTCGCCAAGGCCTGGGCGCAGCGCAAGTCAAGCAGCGTGGTCAAGACCCCGGCGGAGGCTGTCATCCTCGCCTCGGTCGTCGAGAAGGAAACAGGCAAGGCGAGCGAGCGGCCGATGGTGGCGGGCGTCATGTCGAACCGGTTGCGCATCGGCATGGCGCTGGGGGCGGATGCGACCACCATCTATCCGATCACGAAGGGCAAGCCGCT
>JAJYQP010000066.1 GCA_021794525.1 Pseudomonadota bacterium
GCCCCTCTCCCCTTGCGGGAGAGGGGTTGGGGAGAGGGGGCTGCGACGTTTCAGTCACCGGGCCACCGCCCCACAGCACGCGGCCGATCAACCTCGTCCAGCAGCACGAACTTGAAGCTGCCCTTCGCGACCAGCGTCGTCGTCTCGCCGTTGCGCTCCCTCGCGATGGCCTCGGCGGCGACGGTGAGCGAGGTGGTGCCCGTGGCGGCGATCTCGCAATAGACCGACAGCTCGTCCCCCACCGCCATCGCGCCGGGGAAGGCGAAGTCGGTGGCGCTGACCACCACCGCCTTGCCCTGCCCCACCCGGCTCGCCAGCGCCCCCGCGCCGAGCGCCATCTGGCTCATCAGCCACCCGCCGAACACCCCGCCATAGGGATTGGTGTCCGCCGGCATGGCGGTGACGCGGATGAGGGGGTCTCGGTCGGTCAAGCCGAGGTCCTATCACGGTCCTCAGCATGAAGGACAAACCATATCCAAGCCGCAAGCACTCCTGCCGGAAGCCCCAGCACAAGGCCTGCGACTAGCGGAAAAGGATCGCCGTGCGGCCCAGTAGTGAAGAAAACAGCGGTCACCGCCAAAATTCCAGTCGCCGCGCCAAGCGCGAGCATCGAGGACAACTTCTGAGTCCAAGCCATTCGATTAGCGATAAACCAGGCGGGGAGCCCGAAAATCATGCCTCCAAAAACGGCGAAAGGAAACGCCACGATCAAGCCAAAGCCGTAGACTGTAAAGGCTAGCTCACCACCCTCGAATGCGAAGAGCACGATGAAGAAGAACGGCATTACAATTGTGACGGCTGCCGCCGTCACAAAAAAGCGGCCGACTTCGACAAGGATCCTCAAGCCACCAGCCCCAGCGGCGCCTCCACCAGTTCCTTGAACGCCTTCATCAGCTCGGCCCCGTCGGCGCCATCGATGGCGCGGTGGTCGAAGCTGCCGGTGGCGCTCATGACGGTGGCGATGGCGAGCGCGTCGTCGACCACATAGGGCCGCTTCTCGCCCGCGCCGATGGCCATGATCATGCCCTGCGGCGGGTTGATCACCGCTTCGAACTGCTTGATCCCGTACATGCCCATGTTGGAGAGGCTGGCGGTGCCGCCCTGAAATTCCTCCAGCTTGAGCTTGCCGTCCTTGGCGCGGCTCGCGAGGTCCTTCATCTCGGTGCTGATCGCGCCGACCGCCTTGCTGCCGGCGTCCTTGACGATCGGGGTGATGAGGCCGCTGGGGATCGAGACCGCCACCGAGATATCGGCGCGGCTAAAGGTCAGCAGCTCGTCGCCCGCGAACTGCACGTTGCATTTGGGCACCGCGAGCAGCGATTTGGCCAGCGCCTTGATGAGGAGGTCGTTGACCGAGAGCTTCACGCCCTGGCTCTCCAGCGCCTTGTTCAGCTCGCCGCGCAGCTTGAGCAGCGCATCGAGGCGGATGTCCACCGTGAGGTAGATATGCGGCACCTGCTGCTTCGATTCGGTGAGCCGCCGCGCGATGGTCTTGCGCATCGAGGTGAGCTTTTCGACCGTGTGCGGGATGCCGAAGTCGATGGCTTTGTGGGCCCCTGCCGACGTGCTCTCGGGCGTTAGTGCGCGTCCTTCGACAGGCTCAGGACGAGCGGGCGTCGCGATTTGCGCTCCCTCGACGTCCGCCTTCACGATCCGCCCGTTGGGCCCGCTGCCCTTCACGCCCGCTAGATCGATGCCCTTCCCCGCCGCAATCCGCTTGGCCAATGGGGAGGCGACGATGCGTTCTTCCCCCTTACTCACATCCGCTCGTGCTGAGCTTGTCAAAGCACCGCTCGGGGCGCTCGCGGCAGGCGCTGGCGCAGGGCCTTCGACAGGCTCAGGCTGAGCGGGCATGGGTGCAGTGGCAGGAGAAGGAGCCGGCGCAGGCGCGCTCGCCGCCGCCCCGGCATCCTCGCCCTCGCCCGCCAGCAGCGCGATCACGGTGCCGACCTTCACGCCCTCGGTGCCCTCGGCCACCTCGATCTTCGCGATCGTGCCTTCGTCGACCGCCTCGAACTCCATCGTCGCCTTGTCGGTCTCGATCTCGGCCATGATGTCGCCGGCGCTGACCGTGTCGCCCTCCTTCACCAGCCATTTGGCGAGCGTGCCCTCTTCCATGGTGGGAGACAGGGCGGGCATCTTGATGGCAGTCGGCATGGTCGCGGGCGTGTCCTTACGGAAAGCGTCGTTGCATTCAGCCTGTGGCCAAAATGCGCGGGGCCTGCAAGGTTCTTGCGAGCGCATACGGTTGCGATGATAAGGGCGCGGGGAAAGCAGGGGCGACGACGACAAAATCATGCGCATCTATCTGGTGGTGATGGACGAGACCGACGAGGCCAAGACGGCGCTGCGCTTCGCCAGCGTGCGCGCGCGGGAGACGGGGGGCAACGTCCATATCCTCGCTCTCGTGCCCCGGCAGAATTTCCAGGCTTTCGGCGGAGTGCAGGCGACGATCGAGCGCGAGGCGTCGGAGCGAGCCGAGGTGATCGCCAACGCCGCCGCCGGAAACATTTTTGCCGAGAGCGGCAAGATGCCGGTCATCGCGGTGCGCGTGGGAAACGCGCAGGAGGTTATCGGCAAATATCTCGAGGATCACGGCGATATCGCCGCGCTCGTGCTGGGTGCCGCGGCGAGCGGCGGACCCGGGCCGCTGGTCACACACTTTGCGGGCCACGCGGGCGGCCTGCCCTGCCCGCTCTATGTCATCCCCGGCGGGCTGGGCAACGAGGCGGTGGACGCGCTGGCCTCACGCGGAGCCTAGTCGGGTAGCTATCTCGACCACGGATTGTGTCCTCCGCTGGATGCGAACGCGGTTGAGTTAAAGATTTCCGTTCGTGTCGAGCGAAGTCGAGACACTTGGCAGGGCTAACGCTTCTTCCCCTTCCCCTGGTGGCGGATATTGCCCGGACGGCCGCGCTTGCCTTGGTCGTGGCTCTGGCGCGGTGCGCCAGCGCCTTTCTTGAACGTCGGCTTTTTGCCCTTCGGCGGCGGGCGAAAGCCGCGCGGCTCGATCCCGCCCTCGCTGCCCGGCACCTCGAACTTGAGCGCGCCCGTGAGCGCATTCGCCTCGGCCAGCTTGAGCTCGAGCCTGTCACCGGTGGCATAGCGCGTGCCGCTGTCCTCGCCCACCAGTTCCTGCGCCGCCTCCTCGTAACGGAAATGCTCGCGACCGAGCGTGCTGACCGGCACCAGCCCGTCACCCCCAAGGCCGAGAATGGTGGCGAAGAAGCCGAAGCCCTGCACGCCGGTGATGCGCGCCTTGAAGGTCTCACCCACCCGGCCCGACAGCCAGGCCGCGACGTAGCGATCGATGGTGTCGCGCTCCGCCTCCATCGCGCGGCGCTCGGTCTGGCTGATGGCATCGGTGATCTGGGCCAGCGACTGCCGATCGCGTTCGGATAGCCCGGAAAGTTCCGGTAGCTTCCCTCTCGGCGCAGGCTGTTCGAGCTTGTAGGCATCGACCAGCGCGCGGTGGACCAGCAGGTCCGCATAGCGACGGATCGGCGAGGTGAAATGCGCGTAGGAGCCGAGCGCGAGGCCGAAGTGCCCGGCGTTCTGCGGCCCGTAGAAGGCCTGCATCTGCGTCCGCAGCACCGCTTCCATCACGAGCTGCTTTTCCGCCTCGTCCGCAATGTCCTTGAGGATGCGATTGAAGAGCCCCGGCGTCACCACCTGGCCCAGCGCCAGCTTCCGGCCCTGCGTTGCGAGATACTCTCGCAGCGCGATCAGCTTCTCGCGGCTCGGCCCTTCGTGGATACGATAGACGACCGGGGCGGTCTTCGCCTCCAGCGCCTTGGCCGCGGCGACATTGGCCGCGATCATGAAATCTTCGACCACGCGATGCGCATCGAGGCGCTCGCGAAGGGCGATCTCGGTGATCTGGCCTTCGTCGTTCAGGCGCACCTGTCGTTCGGGCAATTCGAGCTCGAGCGGGTCGCGGGCGGCGCGCGCCCGGTTGAGCAGCGCCCAGGCATCCCACAGGTGCTTCAGGTGCTCGGGCGGGGTGCCGCTGTCGACGGCGGCCTGCGCCTCCTCATAGGCATGGTTGTGCGCGATGCGGACGATGGCGCGGGTGAAGCGCCACTTGGTGACCTTGCCCTGCGGCGAGATGGTCATGTGGCAGGCCATCGCCGCGCGGTCCTCGCCCTCGACCAGCGAACAGACATCGGCGGAAAGAATCTCGGGCAGCATCGGTACGACGCGGTCGGGGAAATAGACCGAATTGCCGCGCTTCCGCGCCTCCCTGTCGAGCGCGCCGCCGGGGCGAACGTAAAAGCTGACGTCGGCGATGGCGACTATGGCGCGGTAGCCGCCCTCGCCGTTCGGTTCGGCCCAGATCGCGTCATCGTGATCGCGCGCGTCGGCGGGGTCGATGGCGACGATGGGGAGGTGGCGCAGATCCTCGCGGTGCTCGCTGGAGAGCGGAAGTTCGGCGGCGCGGCGCGCTTCCTCGAGCGCCTCGTCGGGGAAGATGTGCGGGATGCCGTGTTTGGCGATGGCGATCAGGCTGAAGCTCTTGGGCGCAAGCGGATCGCCGATAACCTCGACGACCTTGACCCCGCTGCGCTCGGACTTGCCGATGCGTTCGGCCAGCACCAGCTCGCCTGCCTTCGCCTCGCCCAGATCGGCGATGGGAGCGGCGTTGCGGACCCGCTTGTCGATCGGCGCGAGCCAGCCCTTCCCCGCCTTGTCGATCTCGACGACGCCCATCAGCCCCTCCGTCCGGGCGGGCAACTTCTTCATCGGAAAGGCGCGCCAGCCCTTGGGCGTATCCTCGGTGCGGGCGAGCACGCGGTCGCCGCGTTTGAGCGCCGCCTGCGACTTCTTCTCGATGAGGGTCAGGCGCGGCTTTTCGCCCTCCGCGTCCCAGCTCTCCGGTTCGGCAATCGCCTCGCCGTCCTCGATGGCGACGACCTTGAGCACGGTGACCTTCGGCAGCCCGCCCATGCGGTGATAAGCGGTGCGCTTGCCGTCGATCAGCCCTTCTTCGGCCATGTCCTTGAGGCGGGCCTTGAGGGCGATCTTTTCCTGCCCCTTGAGCCCGAAGGCCTTGGCGATCTCGCGCTTGCCGACAGGGCCGTCGGCGATCTGGATGAATTGGAGAATGTCTTCGCGGCTGGGCAAGCCCTGCGCGAGCGGCGGACGTTTCATCGTCCGGTTCTTCTTGTTTTGCATGGGCGCCTATATGGGGATGCCGCAGTCCGATGTCACCCTATGGCTTGGCGAGCGGCGCGAATTCGCCGCCGGGTACGGCGCTGGCGACGGGGCTCATCGTGCCATCTTTGCCGGTCGCGCTGACCCCGAAGATCCAGTCGTCGCCGCGCACACCCTTGAGGCTGGCGCTGGTGGCCACAACATCGGCGATGACCGGATCGGCAGGCCAGTCGGCCTGGTCGGTGCGACGCTGCCAGATCGAATAGCCTATCGCGCCCGGGACAGGCTTCCATTCGAGAACCGTGTCGGTGCTGACCGCCGCCTTCATTGTCGGCGCAGGGGGCATGGGCGCGCGGGCTAGCCGGTCGGCCACCCGGATATTCAGCGCGGTGACCTTAGCGAGGTAGGGAAAATCCATCTCCTCGACCGTGTCGCCATAGGTCACGCCGCCTTCGGTGCGCAGATCCTGGTGTTGGTGATCGTAGTCCTCGATCGCGACCGAAAACCGCACCGCAGGATAGCCCTTTTCGAGAAACGGTATCTGGTCGCCGCCGCGGCCCATGCGGTCGGTGCGCCAGATCGGGCGCACGGTCAGCGCCGTATCGTCTAGCTCCGCGATGAAGCGCGAAAGGTTGCGGCTCGGGCTATCGTTCTCGCCCCCGTCGCGGCGCTGCGCCGCACGCAACGCCGGGTCGAGATCGAATCGCGGCCCCTCGCTGAAGACGCGGACGTGCTTGTCATCGCTCACCCCGTCGGAACCGTGGCTGCCGCCGACGATATCGTTATTGAGCACTGCCTTCACCTGCCAGCCCTGCTCCGCCGCGTATTCCGCGAGCAGCCGTCCGCCGAAAAGCCCCTGCTCCTCACCCGACAGCAGCGCATAGACGATGGTGACCGGATATGTGCGCTGCGACAGCAGGCGCGCGGCCTCCAGCACCAGCGCGCTGCCCGAGGCGTCGTCATTGGCGCCCGGGGCGTCCTTCATGAAGTCGAGCGGGTCGGAGACGCGGCTATCGATATGGCCCTGGATAATCACCACCTCGTTGGGTCGCTCCGTGCCGCGCTGGATCGCGACCGCATTGCGCAGGCGGACGGGAGTCGGGATGCGGTCGCCCTGCACCATGCGCTCGGGCAGGACCACGATGAGGCAGCCACCGCACTGCTTGCCGATGGCGCGGAAACTTGCCGCGCCCCAGTCCACTGCCGCTCCAATCCCGCGCTTCGGATCGGTCTGGCTGGAGAGCGTGTGGCGAGTGCCGAAGGCAACCATGCGCTCGACATCGGCCTTCAGCCGGGTCTGCGAGACCTGCGTGTCGGGCGCAGTCTGTGCGACCAGCGGGGTGGCGATCAGGGCGAGCGGGAGGGCGAGGCGGCGCATTCGCCCACCCTCGCCCTCCTGCCGCAAGTTTTCAAGCGATTGCGTCAATACGACTTCGCCAGCAGCACCCGCTCCACCGCCGGTTCGCCGGTAAATATGCAGGGGCCGTCTGCCGGCATTGAGCCGATCGGCACATTGCGGATCGTGAGCTTGAGCGTCTTCAGCCGCTCGACCACCTTGTCGAGCGCTGCGCCGGTCGGCTTCGACCACTGCACCTCGACCCAGCCCGGAAACTTCACCTCGGCGGCGAAGTGCTTCTCGACCGCGGCGAAATCGCTCACGCCGCGCGTGATGCTGGCCTCGCGTCGTTCCTGCGCCTCGGCATGAAGCGTGGCCTGCATCGCCTCAAGCAGGGCGGGAATCGCCTCACCCGCTTCTTCGCGCGTCGGCACGGCAAAAGCGGGCTTGCCGCTGGCGGCATCCCACAGCGTATCACGCCGCAGAAGGCTGACGACGCCATTGTCCTTGTCGCGCCCGCCGACCTCGACGATCACCGGCGCGCCCTTGCGGACCCAGTCCCAGCGCTTCTGCGCGGCCTTGCCGGGCTTGATGTCGAGCAGCACGCGCACCGGTTCGCCCAGCGCGCTCTTGCCCGCCAAGGCAGCGCGCAGCCCCTCGCAATAGTCGATCAGCGCGACGTCGCCCTCCTCCTCGCGCAGCATCGGCAGGATCACGACCTGCCACGGCGCGATCGCGGGCGGCACGCGCAGCCCGTCGTCGTCGCCGTGAGTCATGATGACCCCGCCGACCATGCGGGTGGAGACGCCCCAGCTGGTCGTGTGCGCAAGCGTCTGCGCGCCTTCCCTGTCCTGGTAGCGGATGCCGCTGGCCTCCGCGAAATTGGTGCCGAGATAGTGGCTGGTGCCCGCCTGCAGCGCCTTGCCGTCCTGCATCATCGCCTCGATCGACCAGGTCTCGACCGCGCCGGGGAAGCGTTCGTTCTCGGGCTTCTCGCCCGCGATCACGGGCAGGGCCAGATCCTCCTCGGCGAAGGCACGATAGACCTCGAGCATCCGCAGCGTGTGCTCCTTCGCCTCGGCCTCGTCGGCGTGGGCGGTGTGGCCCTCCTGCCAGAGAAACTCGCTGGTCCTGAGGAACATCCGGGTCCGCATTTCCCAGCGAACCACATTGGCCCACTGGTTGAGCTTCAGCGGCAGGTCGCGCCATGACTGCACCCAGCGCGCCATCGCGTCGCCGATGATCGTTTCCGAGGTCGGTCGCACGACCAGCGGCTCTTCCAGCTTCGCCTCGGGATCGGGCATCAGCCCGCCCTTGCCGTCGGCGATCAGCCGATGGTGGGTGACGACCGCCATCTCCTTGGCGAAACCGTCGACATGCTCCGCTTCACGCGCGAAATTGCCGAGCGGGATGAACAGCGGGAAATAGCAGTTGTCGTGCCCGGTCGTCTTGATCCGAGCATCGAGCAGGCGCTGCATCCGCTCCCAGATGCCCCAGCCCCACGGCTTGATGACCATACAGCCGCGCACACCCGATTCCTCGGCCATGTCGGCAGCGGTGATGACTTCCTGGTACCAGGCGGCGAAATCGTCGGCGCGCCTGGTCGAAAGGGCATGGCGGATCTGGGCCACGGGATATGTCCTGTGTGAATGCGTGTCCTTGGGCACGCGCCCCTAGCCGTTCGTGTCGAGCGAAGTCGAGACACGATTGCACCAAGGCTCGCTGTATCTCGACGACGGCGCTGCGCGCCTGCGCTCGATACGAACGGAGAAGGTTCTATTTAGAAAGCTGGTCGAGCTTCTTCTGCATCTCGGCCATTTGAGCGCGGAGCGAGGCGAGGTCGTCGTCCTTGGCTGGGGCGGCGCTGGACTTGCTGCCTGGAAGGAACGCCTCCGCCGCGGCGCGCATCATCGCAATATTAGTTTCCGCGATTCGCGCGAAGGGGTTGGCGCTCAGGCCCTTGCTCCATGCGGCCGCCAACTCCTCGCGGTTCTTGCGGAAGCTCGACATGCTCGCCTCGAGGAAGCCGGGCACCATCGACTGGACCGAATTGCCGTACATGCCTATGAGATCGCGCAGAAAGCTGACCGGAAGCATCTGCGTGCCCTTGCCGCTGCTCTCGTGGTCGAGGATGATCTGGGTCAGGATCTGGTGGGTAATGTCCTCGCCCGTCTTGGCATCCACCACCTGGAAGTCCGTTTCCTCGCGCACCATCGCGGCAATGTCTTCGAGCGTGATGTAGCTCGAGGTGCCGGTGTTGTAGAGCCGCCGGTTGGCGTATTTCTTGATGACGATGGCGCTGCCGTCGTCCGATCGTTTCGCCATCAGGGCGCCTCCTGTCTGCCTCGGGCTGCCTTAGCATCCGCAATAGCTGCGGTGCAACATAATGCGCCTCAGCCGAAGCGTTTCCCCAGAACCGTCAACAATTCGTAAGGCCCCAGCGGCGTTTGCCGCGCAGCATCGGCGAGATCGTACGGCAGCTCGACCCAGTCGCCCTCGGCAAGATCGGGCGCTTCGGTCAGGTCGAGAACGATCATGTCCATCGATACCTTGCCGAGGATCGGCAGGCGGCGGCCTTCGTGCATCATGGCCGCGCCATTCCAGAACCGCAGGATGCCGTCGGCATAGCCCAGCGAGACCACGCCCGCGCGCATTGCCTCTGTGGCGGTGAAGGTGGCGTTGTAACCCACGCTGTCCCCCGCCGCGAGTTGGCGGACTGCAATCAGCGCGGCCTGTGGCGCGGCGACCTGCCGGATGACCCCCTCCAGCACCGGATGCTGCACCCCGCCATAAAGCGAGAGCCCAGGGCGCGTCAGGTCGAACGCATAGTCAGCGCCGTGACCGATCCCGGCGCTGTTGGCGAGGCTCGCCTCGCGATGCGGCACCTGCGGCAAAATCGCCCCGAATGCCGCGAGCTGACGAGCGTTCATCGCACTTTCGGGTTCGTCGGCGCAGGCGAGGTGACTCATCAGCACCTGCACGTCGAGCGCGGCGATCGCCGGGTCGCCGCTTTCGGCCGACGCGATGCCGAGCCGGTTGATGCCGGTATCGACCATCAGGTCGCACGGGCCGCCGCCACTCGCGGTCCAAACCTGCGCCTGATGGAGCGAGTTGATGACCGGCCGCACGCCCGTCGCCCGTGCATAAACCGCCTCCGCCTCTGTCACCGGCCCGTGCAACACCGAGATCTGCCCCGGCG
>JAJYQP010000063.1 GCA_021794525.1 Pseudomonadota bacterium
TCCGATCTCACGGTTTCTTTCCGACCGCCACGACAATGCGCTCGACATTCATGCTGATCGGTCGCGGGGTTCCGGCCGGACGTTCGCTCGGCGAAGTCGACATGCGAGCAATTGCGCCGACGCTGGCGTCAGTGCTGAATGTCGAGATTCCGGCCGATGTACCGCCTGTTAAAATCCGTGATTGATTGACCGAAGCCGGGGCCGCGCAGTGCGGCGTGCGATTCTACCGCCTCTGGCACGCCTTCGGCACACGCGCGCAAGCGGGGAAAGGTGTCGGCCGAGCGTCCCGGGTGCCCCGCCCCCACATCCTCGCGATACCAACCAGCGGGGGATGGTTCGGCTGAAGGCTGTGCGGGGGATCAGGACCTGGGCTGCACCAGGACCACGCGATCGCCGCTGCCCAGCGTCACGGCGGCGAGGTTCGGTGCGAGCCCGCATTCACCGGGCGAGACCCGCTGGCCCGCGACCGTCGGCTGGCCCTCCAGCGGCAGCACGAGAAGCGGCGCCGGTTCGAACCCCGCCGCGCTGTCGAGATTGCCGACGCAAAGCCGCACTGTGAAGAAACGGCCATCCACCAGCGTTGCGGCGGTGCCTAACGCGAAGTGGCGGTGGTGCTCGCTGCCGTAGGGCTCGCCCCTGGCGACCGCGATGCCCTCGTCGAGGTGCAGCTCCCGCGGTCGGCCATAGTCGAACAGGCGATAGGTGATGTCGGAATTCTGCTGGATCTCGAGGATCGTAACCCCGGCGCCGATGGCGTGGACGGTCCCGGCGGGCAGATAGAAGAAATCGCCGCGCTGCACCGGATGCCATTCGAGCAGTTGTTCGATGCTGCCGTCGATGGCAGCTGCGCGCATGGCGCCTGCATCGATCGGCTCACGAAAGCCGATGGCGAGGCTCGCGCCAGGCTCGGCATCGAGGACCAGCCAGCATTCCTCCTTGCCGCGGCTGCCCGGGGGCGCCTGCGCGTCGGAGGGGTGCACCTGCACCGACAGCTTCTCGCTGGTGAAGAGATATTTGACGAGGATGTCGTCTAGCGAGGCCGGGGGATCGAACCAGATCTCCCCGATCCGTTCGCCCTGTGGTGCGACGAAGGGCGCAGGGAGGATGTCCTTGCCCCAGGGCTTGGCGACAGTGATCGTATCGAGCAGGCCGGCCTCGGTCGTCATTCCGTCACGCCTTTCAGCTTGCCGACTGTCTGTGCGCCGGCGATGCTGGTGACCAGCACCTCGTTCCCGTCCACCACGATGACCACGTCCTCCAGCCCGATGACCGACACACGCGGTCCGTCGCTTTCGACGAGGACGTTGCGGCAATCGATCAGTTCGGCGGGGCCGGTCACCCGGTTGCCATCCGCGTCACCACCACGCGCGTCACGCAGTGCGGCCCAGTTGCCGACGTCCGACCAGCCCATCGCCGCCGGGACGACCGCCGCGCGTCGGGTGTTTTCCATGACCGCGTAATCGACCGATTCGCCCGCGATCGCTGCAAAAGGTGCCGGGTCGGGATGCACCATCTGGCCGCCGTGCCTTGCGGCATTCACCGATTCCCGTGCGAGGCGGGCCATCTCGGGCCGGTGGGCTTCGAGCTCCGCCATGAACGCCCCGGCGCGGAAGGCGAAGATACCGCCGTTCCAGTCATAGCCGCCTTCGGCCAGGAACGCCTCCGCCGTCGCCAGGTCGGGCTTTTCGACGAAGCGGTCGACGCGGAAGCCATCGCCGACGGGTTCGCCCCGGCGGATGTAGCCGAAGCCGGTTTCGGGCCGCTCAGCGGTGATGCCGAAGGCGACCATCCAGTCCTCCCGCGCGAGCGCAGCCGCTGTCGCCGCGGCCTCTGCGAAGGCGCAGGCGTCGGCGATGTGGTGGTCGCTGGGGCAGACCAGCATCACCGCGTCCTCGGGCAGCAGCGCCGCGGCCAGCGCGATGGCGGGGGCGGTATTCTTGGCGGCCGGCTCGACGATCAGCGTCGCGGCCTGCGGTGCCTGCGCCAGGATATGGTCGACATGGGCCGCACCCGCGACCACGACCGGCGGAGCGAAGCTGGCGGTATCGCCGCAGCGATCGAGCGTCTGCTCGAAAAGAGTGCGCTCCCCGAGCAGCGGCAGGAAAGGCTTCGGCTTGTCGCGTCGGCTGCGCGGCCAGAGGCGGGTGCCGCTGCCTCCGCACAGGATCACGGGGTGGATCGTACTCGTCATCGCCCTATTTCATCAGCTTGAGGAGATCGGCAACCGATACGCTCGCAAAGCCGACCGAGCTGTCGGAAATGCCGTAAGGAATCAGCAACATGTCGCCCACCCGCATCGCGCCGCAGGTATAGATGACATTGGGCACATAGCCCGACCGGTCGGCATCCTCGGCTGTCAGCACCGGCTCGGCAGTGCGCGCCAGCACCTTGGCGGGATTTGCGAGGTCGAGCAGCGCGCAGCCGAGCGCATATTTGCGCATCGCCCCGACGCCGTGCGTGAACAGCAGCCAGCCATGCTCGGTCCAGATCGGGCTGCCGCAGTTGCCGATCTGGATGAATTCCCATGGGAACCGCGGCTCCATCAGCAGCACGCCCTCGCTGTCCCAGCGGTCGATTCGGCGGCTGCGCAGGAGAAACAGGTTCTTGCCGTCCTGCCGGCCGACCATCGCATAATGTCCGCCGATTTTCTGCGGGAACAGCGCCATGCCCTTGTTGCGGCCCGCGCGGCCCTCGATGGGTTCGAGCAGGAAGCGGCGGAAGTCCTTGGTCCGCAGCAGTTCGGAGCGGATCGTCGACCCCGAGTAGGCAGTGTAGGTGCCGATCCACTCGTGATCCCCGCCGCCATGGTCGAAGCGGACCAGGCGCAGATCCTCCAGCCCGTTGCGCTGCTGCTCGGTGATCGGGAAGATGACGGTGTTCGAAAGGCTGCTCTCCGTGTGGCGATGGACGGTCACCGCGCTGTCGCTGTCCGACAGGCTCGCGTCGTCCAGTTCGACCGCGGTGCCGAAAGCGGTCTGCGGCCACAGCTCGAAACGCCCGTCCGGGTAGGCGATGCCCTCGCGGAAGACGATCGAGCTGATGTGCCCCTCGCCGACGGCGCGCAGCGACATCACGAACCGTTTGGCCCCGCCCTCGCACCCGCTCTGGTCGGGATGCGGCACGATGGAGGGGTTCATCAGCGCCGCGGCTGAATAGGTGTATTCGTGGCAGAAGTAGGCGCCAATGAGCTTGCGGCGGCGGGGCGAGAAATCGCATTCGCCGAGCGCCAGGGTCGCCTGGACCTCGCGCCAGCGCTCGTCGAATATAGCCTCGGTCTGCCAGTGGCGCTCCGCGAAATCGGCCAGGACCTTGCGGTATTCGCGCGTTACCTGCGCCTCGCTCAGCGCCGCCACGTCGCTTATAAGCCTGAGCGCGCGGTTCCCATCCGCATGGGTCGCCTGCCATCCGAGGTGGAAGGGACGAAGGACGACGCGCGACGGGTCGGCATGGAGCCGGAGATCATGAATATGCAACGGACTGGTGGCCGCCTTTGTCTGTTTGTTCAACCGGCTTCCCCGAATCCTGCCCCGAATCTCGCGGCGTGTCCGAAAGAATCGCTAGCATGGATCGATAGGCAAGTTGAAACGCCAGGATGCTTTCGGCCCCGCAATTGCGATTGGCACCGCGTGGAGTGATGCCGTCACGGCACAGACCGGTGGGCGGATCGGCGAGCACCACGCCGCGATCATTGGCGCCGAAGAACCAGTTCCACGCGGCCATCCCATGCGCGCGCCACAGCGGGCTGTCGTCGACCGCAAGCGCGGCAGCGCAGGCGTCGAGCGCGGCGTGCGCCTCGAGGGGCTGCTGGTCGAAGGGTTTCTGGTCGTAGGGAAGGCCGAAGCTTTCCGAACCGATGGGCCGGAAATGCCCAGCCGGCGCGGTCTGACGCCCGCAGATCCAGGCCAGGGTTTCGAGGCCTATCGCAGTCCACTCGGGCCGTCCGAGCGCCTCGCCCGCCGCGATCAGCGCCTGCGGCATGCGCGGATTGTCGTAGGCGAGCAAGGCTTCGAACCACGTCCAGTCGGGGCGGCGCGATATGTGGAGCAGATGCGCGAGCACGCCGCCGCCGCGTTCCGCCGCCTCGCGCGAGGGGCCACGGTCGGGGCGGATGGACAGCATGGCCGCCGCGCCCAGCGTCACGAATGCCAGGGCCCGCGGGCTGTCCATTTCCGCCAGCGGCGCGATGGCCTGATCGTACAGCTTCTCTGCCCATTCGCGGATGTCGGGGTCCGGGTTGTCGCGGGCGGTGCAGGCGAGTGCCCAGATCGTGCGCCCGTTGGAATCGTCGGAGCCGCGATCCTCGCACCACTCGCGGTCGAAGCGCATGAAATTGCGGAAGGCGCCGAGGTCCGGGTTCCAGGCGTGCTGGATGAAGGAGGCATAAGTGACGGAGCGGTGCGACCGTTCGGTGGGTTCGAGCGTGCCCGCGACATTGGTCAGCATCAGGGCGCGGACATTGTCGTCGAGGCAGTAGCCGTGCCGACGGTCGGGCACGACGCCGATGGCATGCTGGAGCATGCCGGTTGCATCGGTCATCCGGCGCACCGCTTCGAAACTCGGCGCGCGCCGGGCAGCGACAGTCGTGGAAGGGGCAATGGCGCGCTCGATCAGACCATTTACCGCGTCGGCGAATCGCGGCCAGATCGTCGCTCGACCGCGATCGTAGGCGCGGCGCTTCTGCGCGGCGAGGGCGGCGGTATCGTCGAGCAAGGCGCAGACAGCCTGGGCGATGGCAGCCGACGATCTCGGCTCCACGAGCCGACCGACACCGTTCGCCAGCAGCTCCCGCGCGTGGATGTAGGGGGTCGACACCACCGCCTTCCCCAGGGCGACCGCATAGCTAAGCGTCCCGCTGGTCGATTGCTGGAGGTTGGGATAGGGCGTCAGATAAACGTCGCAGGCCTCGAGCTGGTCGAGCAGTTCCTCTGTTTGGAGGAAGCGGTTTTCCCAGATGATCGCGTGATCAACGCCGAGCCGCGTCGCCAGTGCCTGAAGCCCCTCGCGATAGGCTTCGCCGTCGCGTGCGACAAGGTTCGGGTGGGTCGCCCCGACGATGCGATAAACCGTATCCGGACGGCTGCGGAGAATTTCCGGCAACGCCTCGATCACGGTCTCCAGCCCCTTGCCGGGGCCGAGAAGGCCGAAGGTCATAAGCACCGGACGTTCGCCCAGGCCCAAAGCCGCCTTGAATCGCGCCTCGCGACCGAACGGGCGGTCGGGCGCACCGTGCTCGATCGCTTCGACCAGTTCCTGCGGCGCGCGGTGATGAGCGATCAGCCGCTTGCGAGAGAGCGGGCTCATCACCATGATGCGCGAGGCGCGGCGCACGAGGTGGTCTATGACCCTGCGCTGGTTTTCGGACGGATGCTCCAGCACCGTGTGGAAGGTGACAATCAGCGGTGCGGCAAGGCGGTCCGCGAAATCGAGGACCATCTCGCCATCGGGGCCGCCGAATATGCCAAATTCGTGCTGAAGCCAGACCGCATCGCTTGCCGTGGCGTTGATCGCCCGCGCGGCTTCGCGGTAGCTGTCGGGGTCGTCGAAGGCGATCGAGCCGGCAATGTCCGAAGCGCGCGGATCACCGGGCCGATCGAGCGACCAGACGTTGAACCGGGTCCCCGGGCGATGCCGGTTCGTGTGCTCGACGAGGTCTGAAGTGAACGTTGCTATGCCGCACTGGCGTGGCGGATAAGTGCCGACGAGCGCAATCGTGCGCCCGGTTGCTTTGCCCCGGAACTGGACGATCGTCGGTGTGGACGTGTCCGACATGCTGGCACCGTTATCCCGACCAAAAAACATGCAGCGCATCTCCGCTTACCAAGGGAATTACGCGGCATGGGCGGGCTGGTTCCGCTGCAGTGCACAACAAATGATAGTCCGACGGATCAGCAACGAGCTTACTGCGACCAACCGTTGGTTACCGGCGACGAAAACACCGACCAGCCAAACCTACTGACGGTTGCTGCCTTGGCATGAGGCCCGACGTCCCAGTTCGATAGCTCCGGTAATCCCGGCATCGTCGCCCAGGAACGGCGCTACGATGTAGTCGGCAAGCCCAGCGTCGAGGCGGGGATGCAGGACGTATCCGGCCAGCCGTCCTTCCGTCTGGGCGCGCAGACTTTCGAGCATTCCGGGGGCTTTCATTACTCCCCCGCCGAAAATGAGCCGGTCCGGCATATGCAGGAGGATGAGATTGACGGCGAAATCGGCGAGATAAGATGCAATCAGCGGTACTGCGTTCGGATCCCGGCCGGCAAGCACGTCGAGCGGAGCCCCCCAGCGGTCGATGATGGCTGGACCACTCGCCAATCCCTCGACGCAGTCGCCATGGTATGGGCACCGGCCCACGAAAGGATCGCGCCCGGGGTCACGAGGTGGACGGATGTGGCCCGCCTCGAGATGGCTTATCCCGCCCCGGGCGATTCCCATGTGGAGGACACCGGTGCCGATGCCCGTACCAACCGTCGTGTAGGCGACCGTTTCACATCCACGGCCGGCCCCTTTCAGCCATTCGCCCAGCGCCGCTCCGTTGACGTCGGTATCGACGAGAATCGGTGCGCCAAGGCCCGACAAGGCATCGTGATATCGTGCCCCACTCCATCCCGGCTTCGGTGTGGTCGTGACGGTGCCGTAAGCCGGCGAGGCAGGATTGATGTCGATCGGCCCGAAGGATGCGATGCCGATTCCCGCCAGCTTCGCATGCCGCGCGAAGAATGCCGCCATTTCGGGGAACGTCTGTTCCGGAGAGCGCGTATCCATCCGCGCGCGATCCACAATCCTGCCATCCATGAGGGCCACTGCAAGCACGAACTTTGTGCCGCCAGCTTCGACTGCGCCGATCAATTTGTCGCTCAATGCACGTTTCCTTTTTTCTTGGGCCCGGAGCCACGTCGAACGCCACGGTCAGGCGCTCCTCTCCCAGGAAGGCAATGGTCTCGTGCCAGTCCGCCCGCGGATCGTCCAGCAAGCGCCAACCAAGGCTGCAGTACGGCCAGATCCGGGCTGAATTCGCCCCGCTTAACTGCGCCTCGGCAAAGGCGAGGGCCCGTTCTGCGTCGCGTATCCAGCAGGCGCTTCGCCGGTTTCGCAGGCGAGGAAAACCTGTGCAAGCTCCATCGATCCTGGGGCGCTGGCCTCGGCAAGCGCTATCCATGTCGTGCGCGATGTCGCGTCCGTAGTGGCGGAGCTGAGAAATCGTGCGCCGGGACACGGAGACAACGTCCGGCCAATTTCTGGTGCGCCGAACCACCCATGCGGGAGCGGTGTCTTCAGCATAGACCCCCTGCCGGTCAACATCTGGGCTGAGGTTGGGAAGGTTTCCTGCCCACTTGGCAGTCGATCCGACAGGAAGGCGAAACGAGCCCCTTCGATGGGCATTATGTCCGGGCTGGTATGGTGTGCCGTGCCCGGACGCGATCCATTGCGCGTGGCAAGCTGACCTCGCCTTTGGTGAAATTGCCTACACAGGTAAAAACCCGGCAAAGTATTGGGGCGATCGACTTCGATCAGATCTGGTGCCGCTTACAGGCACAGACGGGACATCACTACAGGATCTCGCACCGGAACATGCTGGCGCATTTTTTCATTATCTCAAAGTGGTGAGGAAGTTTGGGCAAAACATAGCTGAACATCGCTTTTCACCTTTTCGCGCAACCGAGGGTGGGCTATCGGGTGGGCCAGATTTGCGGTCCAAAAGGCGGGCTGGTGCTCAACAACGCCCTTGGCCAGATGCGCGCAAGAAGCCTCGGTGTGGGCAACCATCCCGATGGGCAGGGGCTTTGGCTGGTGAAGCGCACAAGAGACGCTGGCAAGTGGATTCTCCGAGTGGTTGTCTTCGGCAAGCGCCGGGAAATGGGGCTGGGTCGCTGGCCCGATGTGTCGATCGCTGAAGCCAGGGAAAAGGCCGCAACAGCCCGTCGCACGCTCCGCGATGGGCTCGACCCAATCGAGCTTCGCGCGAAGTCAAAGCGGGTCGTAAAGTGCCTCAACGTCAAGGAGGCCATTGAGAGCTGCTAGGCCAGGCAAGCGGAGTTGAAGAATGACGGCGCGGCCGAACGCTGGATGTCCCCCTATCGTCGCTTGTCGTTCCAAAACTGGGTGCCTTAGCGATCGAGGACCTCGATCAGCACGCACTCGTGGAGGCACTCGGGCCGATCTGGCACGACAAGCCGGAGGCGGCCCGCAAGGCTCTCAACCGCGTCAACCTTGCCCTGAAGCATGCAGGGGCGCTCGGCCTCAATATCGACATGCAGGCGACCATGAAGGCCAGGGCGCTGCTTGGAAAGCAGCGGCACGAAGTGACCCACATCCCTTCGATGCCGTATGCGGATGGGCGCGGGCACCGTCGAAAGGTCGTCGCCGAGTTGACAGGTGTGACTAGCGGACCAGCGTGATGCTCCCGCTCGCACCGTCGTGTTGTGCCGACGGGGCGATCCACACCTTGAATTCTCCGGGCTCGACAGTCGGCTTGTCGGCAAGGCCATAGAACTCGAGCGCGTCTCGACGGATGGTGAACCGCACGCGCTGCGACGCTCCGGGCGCCAGCGCGACTTTTCGGAAGGCCACGAGCTGGCGCACCGGACGTGTCACGCTGGCGACCTTGTCGTGAACATAGAGCTGAACGACTTCGTCCACAGCGCGTTTGCCTGAATTGACGACGAGTGCGCTAACCTCCAGCGCGCCGTCCCACGCCAATTTGCCGTCGCCGGCGGCGAAATCGCCGTAGCCGATCTTGCCGTAGGTCAGGCCATGGCCGAACGGGAACAGTGCCGCATTGGGCACGGTACGGAATTGCGCCTTGTAGTCGGCGCGCTCTCCCGCTGGCTGCGGGCGGCCAGTGGTCTTGCGGTCGTAGTAATAGGGCTCCTGGCCCGAGGCATAAGGAAAGCTGATCGGCAGACGTGCCGAGGGGGATCTCTTCCCATAGAGGATGTCCGCGATCGCGTTCCCGCTTTCCGAGCCGAGGTACCACGTCACCAGGATCGCCGGGGCATCGCGCACCGCCCCGGCCAGCGCCAACGCGCGACCGTTGCGCAACACCACGACCGTCGGTTTTCCGACTGCGGCGACCGCCTCAGCGAGTGCCTGCTGTGGGGGGGGAACCACAATGTCGACGCGCGACTGCGCTTCGCCCGACATGTCCTGCGATTCGCCCAGAGAAAGCACCACGACCTCGGCGTTCCGGGCTGCTGCCACCGCAGCCTCGACACCGCCCTCGAGCGGCTCTTCAATCCCGCTTCCTTGGGTCACCGTAATCTGCCCGCCGGCGTTGCGCATGCCGGTAGCAAGGTCGATCGCCTGTTCATCGTCGCCATAAACGCACCAGCCGCCGATCAGATCATGCTGGCCGGCGGCGAATGGGCCGATAACCGCCACCTTTGCCGACTTGGCCAGCGGCAGGATGTCGCCTTCGTTCTTGAGCATGACAATGGATTTCCAGCCCGCTTCGCGCGCGAGGGCAAGCGCAGCAGGCCGCCGCGAGCGGTACTTTTCGCGATTCGGGTCGATGCGGCGAAAGGGATCGTCGAACAGCCCGAGCATGGACTTGATCGTCAGCGTTCGGCGCACGGCCTCGTCGACGCGCTCGAGCGGAACTTCCCCCGCGCGGACCAGGTCCGGCAGATGGAGCGCGTACAAATTGCTCGCCATGCTCATGTCGGTGCCCGCGAGAATGGCGAGCCGGGCGGCGTCCCGACCATCGCGGGCGACACCGTGCAGGATAAGTTCCTCATCGCCAGTGTAGTCGGATACGACGAGGCCCTTGAAGCCCCATTCATTGCGCAGGAGCTCTGTGAGGAGCCAGTGGTTGGCGGTCGACGGTACGCCCGAGATTTCGTTGAAAGAGGCCATCGTGCTCACCGCCCCGGCATCGAATGCCGCCTTGAACGGGGGCAGGTAAACCTCGCGAAGCGTGCGTTCGGAAAGGTCCACTGTATTGTAGTCGAGGCCCGCCTCCGCTGCGCCGTAGGCGGCGAAATGCTTGGCGCAGGCCAGCATCGCGTCGTCGTCGGTAAGCCTGTGGCCTTGGAAGCCGCGCACCCGTGCGGCCGCAAATGCGCGTCCGATCAGCACGTCTTCCCCTGCGCCTTCCATTACCCGGCCCCAGCGCTGGTCGCGCGCGATGTCGACCATTGGCGCGAAGGTCCAGTCGATCCCGGCTCCGGCAGCCTCGAAAGCCGCGGCGCGGGCGGTGCGTTCGGCAAGCTCGGGCTCGAAGCTGGCGGCCTCGCCCACCGGTATCGGGAAAATGGTGCGGTGCCCGTGGATCACGTCGGCGGCGAAGATCAGCGGGATCTTCAGGCGCGACCGCTCCATCACCGCACGCTGCATTCGTTGCGCCATCACCGCGCCATTGCCATTGAACACACCGGTGAGTTTACCGGCGACCGCGTTTTCGATCTGCGATTCGAAACTCTGGCCGTTGCCCGGCGGATTGAGGCCAGCGGCTTTCGATCCGCCCCATGCCGAGGGCATCAGCGTAAGCTGGCCGGCCTTTTCATCCAGTGTCATCGCGGCAATGAGCGCTTCGATCTTGCTCGAAACCTGAGCCGCGTCGGCCGCCCGCGCTGCTGCGCGCAACGGGCTTGCGCTCCATGCAGCGACCAGGGCCGCGGCTTTGAGCGCCGAACGCCGGGATACTGTCTGCGCCGCCATTCCTGTCTCCCGCTCGCCGGAATCGCCATCGTTCCGGCCTTTTGTGTAACCGGTTACTTAATGACCTCATCGACATCTGGCAATTGCTCGGCCACTCCCATAATGTCGCTTGGCTGATGGGAAAAGCTCGCACTCACAACGGCTCGTCCACCCCGACCATTCGCGACGTTGCGCGCGCGGCCGAACTCTCAGTCGCGTCGGTTTCGCGCGTGCTCAACCGGCACGACAACGTGCACCCTGAGACCCGTGACAAGGTCCATCGGGCGATGCGAGACCTCGGCTATGTGCCGAATGCTGCCGCGCGCAGCCTCAGCACAGCGAAGGCAAATGCAATTGGGGTCGTTCTCCCGGATCTATATGGCGAATATTTCGGTGAGCTGGTGCGGGGCATCGACCGCGCCGTCGGGAAGCACGGCAAGCTGTTGCTACTTTCCACCATTCACGCCGACCTCGCGCTTGCCGCCAGCGCGATGGGGGCAATGCGCGGGAGGACCGACGGGCTCATCGTGATGGCGCCGGAGCTGAGCCGCGCCGATCTCGACACGGTCATTCCGGCAGGCATGCCAACAGTACTCATCAACAGCCCGGAGGACGCAGCGCACTTCAATCTGCGGGTCGATAATCGGGCCGGAATGATGCTGATGGTGCGGCACTTGCTGGCCCGTGGTTGCCGCTCGATCATTCACTTGGGCGGAAGGCCGGAAAACCTAGATGCCGCCGAGCGCACCGAGGGTTTCCGCATGGCCATGGCGGACCTCGCGCCGGACCTGGCTGCCGACGTCCTCCAAGGCGATTTCAGCGAAGAGAGCGGGGAACGGCTGGTCCAACAGCTTCTTTCCAAAGGCTCGCGCTTCGATGCGATATTTGCAGCTAACGACATGATGGCGCTCGGCGCGATCCAGGCGCTGAAGACCGTCGGCATTTCCGTGCCGGACGAGGTTGCCGTTGCGGGTTTCGACGACATCCCGCTCGCGCGCCATTTGGGTCTCACGACCCTGGCGGTGAATATCGCGGCCACAGGCGCGATGGCGGTCGAGAGGCTTATGATCGAACTGGCGGGGGAAGCTCCAGCGCCGCAACTTGTACGGACTTCCGCCCGGTTGGTTGTCAGAGAAAGCACGAGCAGGCGATGAACGCATGACCATCCTGAACCGACGAAACCTTCTCGCAGGGGCCGGCGCAGCCGGCTTGGCCGCAGGGCTTCCCCTTCCGGCGCTCGCCAAACCGCGCAGGCGCGTCCTGCCCGCTTTCTTCGACGATCTCGAGAAGCGCACGTTTCGCTTCTTCTGGGAGCGTGCCAACCCCGCAAATGGGCTCATTCCCGATCGCTGGCCGACCCCTTCGTTCGCGAGCATCGCGGCAATCGGCTTCGGGATGAGTGCGCTCTGCATCGGAGCAGAACGGGGATGGATTACCCGTGCAGATGCGCGTGACCGGATCTTGACCACGCTGCACTTCATGGCGGCGCTGCCTCAAGGGAACGCCGCGACGGGTGTCGCTGGCCACAAGGGTTTCTTCTACCACTTCCTCGACATGGAAACGGGACTGCGGTTCCGGAATGTCGAGCTTTCGACGGTCGATTCCGCACTGCTGTTCATGGGGGCACTCCATGCAGCGGAATGGTTCGATGGTCTCAACCCGACGGAGAGAGAACTGCGCAGGGTCGCGCACGCACTCGTCGATCGCGCCGACTGGCGGTGGTTCCAGCAAGCCGGACGCGCCATCCCGATGGGCTGGCACCCGGAAACCGGCTTTATCCATCGCGCCTGGACCGGATACAACGAAGGTAAGCTCGTTTACATCCTCGCGCTCGGCAGTGGCACCCATCCCGCGCGCGAGGGTAGCTGGGACGCGTGGACCGCCACCTATCCCGACTTCTGGCGCGGCGAGGGGCGGCAGCGCCGGCTCGCCTTCGCACCGCTTTTCGGCCACCAGTATTCGGAGATGTGGATCGATTTTCGCGGAATTCGTGACGCTCCGATGCGGGCGGGAAACCTCGACTATTTCGAGAATTCGCGGCGTGCGACACTGGCACAACACGCCTATGCAATCGCCAACCCGATGGGCTGGCGCGGATACGATCGAAACGTGTGGGGCCTCACGGCGTGCGACGGGCCGGGCGACCACGGAGGGCAGATCGACCAGCACGAAGCGCGCTTTCGGGGCTACTCTGCGCGCGGCCCCATTGCCGAGCCGGACGGGTTCGATGACGGTACGATCGCCCCGACCGCGATGCTCGGCTCCCTTCCGTTCGCACCCGAGATTGTTATCCCGTCCACACTCGAACTCCACCGTCGGCACGGTGCGCGGATCTATGGCGAGTATGGCTTTCGCGATGCGTTCAATCCGAGTTTCACCGACACCGCGAAGGGATCGAAATCCGGGTCGGTAGACGGCCGCACGGGTTGGGTCGCGACCGACTGGCTGGCGATCGACCAGGGGCCGATTGTCGGGATGATCGCAAACCACCGCAACGGCTCGATCTGGCGCGCGATGCGCAAGAGCGCCGTCATTCGCCGCGGGCTGTTGCGCGCGGGCTTCACGGGCGGCTGGCTCGACGCGGCGACGCGCTAAAATTGACCGTATCGTTGCTGACGACCCCGCCGTCGCGATATCGAATCCGCCGACGGGAAGTCAAAGGTACCGCGGGCTGCGCCCTATCTCAGAACTTGTACTTGATCCCGGCCTGGAAGCTGCGCGCGTCGCCGCCGACCTGACCATCGCCGTCGAACTCGATCGGCGGTGGCTGGCCGCCGCCGGCACCCCAAGCCGTATAATTGCGATTGAGCCAGTTGAAGAGATTGCGTGCCGAGAAATCGAAGGTGAGCTCGTGACCTTCGCCAAAGGGCATCTGGAAGGTCTTCGCGACACGCAAGTCGAAGCGCTTGTAGCCGATGAAATTCCTCGGCTTGTAGATGCCGCCGAAATTTGCGTAGCAGCAGGCCCCGTCAGGCGGAACAATGCTGGAGTTCCACGGCGCCAGCACTTGGCCGAATCGCGGACCGGAGGCGAGCTCGAGAGTGCCTGACAGGATGATATCCCAGGGCGCGCGCCAGATCCCATTGGTTACGAGCCGCCAGTCGTCCACGCCCGGGACGCGCTGGTACCCAAAACCCGTCTGATCGGCACCCTGGAAAAACTCGTCGTCAAAGTTGATCGACTGAACGTTGTTGTTGGCGCGCGCTATCTGGATCGTAAGCGCGGATTTGAGCCCCCAACTTGAGGTCTGTGTGAAGGGTTTGTCGATCTGGAGGAACAACGAGGTCGACGTGGCCGAGGCATCGCTGACGCCGCGGTTGAGCTTGCCCGCAAAACCAGCGAGCTGCGCGTTTTGCGCCGCGCACACCGAAGTGGGAACCGGTGTTCCGTCGGAATTGGTCAGGCTGCCCGGGCTGTTGTCCTGGATCCAGTTGTCGCCACCGTCGGTACAGCCGGTCACATTGCCTGCCGCATCGCGGGTGACGACGCGGGTGTACCAGCCGTTTTCGTAGAAGTTCGAGCGTACAAACTGGAATATGTTGTGCGTGCGCACATGGCTTAGCGTGAGCGTGGTCTGCACTTCCCCGAAGCGCTTGCGAACACCGAGGTTGAATTGATCCGCATAGGGCGGATTGGATTCATTGTTCAGAACCCACACCGCGCCCCCACCCGGGAACAGCGGCGCGGCCGCAGCCCGCAAATTGTCGGGGTCCCGCAGGGCATTGGTGAAGGGAATGCAGTTCGCACCGGCTCCGGGCTGGCCGCAGAACCGCACGTCCACCACCTTGTTAGTATTGGTAAGCGTTTCGATCACGCCTTCAATGAAGAGGCTTCGGTCGTAGTACCGACCCGCACCTCCAAATACGACGAGATCGCGATCGCCCTTCACGTCATAGGCAAAGCCGAGGCGAGGCTGGAACTGGTCGTAGCGCGATTTGCGGTTGTTTCCGGTCGAGATGTAGTCTTCCGGATTGATGCCGCGCGCTGCCCAGCCGGGGTAATCGCGCAGTGCGTTGGCGATGGCCGTCGGCGTTACGTAATTATTGTTGTTGTTGTTGCTCTCGAAATCCCACCGCAACCCGATATTGAAGGTCCAGTGGTCATCGGGCCGCCACTCGTCCTGCGCATACAGGCCGATCTGCGTGTCCTTCATAGCGACCGTCGCCGAAGGCGTGAGGTTGACCCGCGCGCCGTAGGGCGTGGCGGTCGTCGGATCGAAACTCGCGACGGCCCCCGGGTTCAAATAGTAGTAGCTGCCGTTGAAATGATCGATAACCGAACGCGACAGGTCATAGATGGCAACCTGCCCGCCGAACTTGAAGGTATGCTCGCCGCGACGAAGCGTGAGGTCGTCACGCAGCGTCCAGGACTCGCTCTGGTCCCCCTGGGTGAAAAAATGTGCCCCTGTCACCGCAACGGCACTGAAATTCGCGCCGTTCGAAAGTAGGAACTCCGGGCCCGTCCCGACGCTCGGCGTCGATTGGGTGCCCTTGTCGTATGCGAGATTAAGGACGTTGAGCAGTCCGTCACCATTATACTGCCATTGCAACTGGTACCGATCTTGGTGGGTAAGGATAGTGCGCCCGTGGCTGAGTGTCGCATTGGCATCGATGTCGGAAAGATTGTTCTCGCGACGGATGAAGGCCGAGGCGTTGAAGGTATTCCGATCGGATGCATACCAGGTCAACTTGCCGAAATAGAGCCCCTGCTTGAAGTCGTTCGCGACCGAACCGTTGATGTCGCTGGCCAGATTCTGCGGGATCGGGGTCGCGACGTTGCGGGTGATACCCGGCAGTTTTTGTATCGTGCCTTCGCCCGCGAGATAAAACGAGAGGACGCCTGGAATGATCGGGCCACCCAGGTCGCCGCCGAATTGCTTGCGGTCGTAGTCGGGCTTGGGAACGTTGTTCTTCTTGTCGAAGAATGGCTGTTCGATGAAGGATTTGGGTTGCCATTGCAAAAACGCGGAACCGTGAAAGTCCTCGCCGCCGCTCTTGGTAACGGCAGTTACCAGGGCAGAGGCCGCCTGGCCGGACTCGGCGCCGAAGTTCTGCGTTTCGACGTTGTATTCCTGGATGGCAATCTGCGGGAAGGGATTCCCGAGACCGAAGTTCTGGCCGAAGATTCCGCCGTGATTGATTGGGTTCTTCAGGCTCATCCCGTCGAGAAAGACATTGGTCTGCGCTGAGCTGGTCGCACCCGACTGGATCTGCGAATTGGTTCCGCGGGTCACCGCCACGCCGGGAGCAAGGCTTGCGAAGCTCAGGAAGTTGCGCTTATCCTGCGGGATATTCTCGATTTCCTGCGGCGTGATGCTGGTACGCACCGTCTGCGTGCGCACGGATTGAACCGAGTTGCGCACCCCAGTCACTACAATGTCGCGGGACGCGTCGTAGAAATTGACGGTGCTGGTTTGCCCCACGAGCAGCGTGGTTTCCTGCGCCGGCTTACCGGTCACCTCGACCCGGTAAGTCGAGGGGCGAAGGCCGATGATCTCGTAGTCGCCATTCGCGTCCGTGGTGCCGGTCGCACGTTGACCTGTCACCGTATCCGTGGCGACGATCTGCGTGCCGGAGGCCGCTCCGTCGACATGGCCGTCGAGCGTTGCAGTGCTGGATTGTGCATGCAGAGGCACGGCCATAGCCAATGCGCATACCATGGCGGCGACCGAGACTCCGCTCGCAAGACTGCGCCGATGCGTAACGCTACCAAGCCCCATGCCTCTCTCCTCTCCGCACCGTCGCCGCTTCCGAGCGATCGGCAGTCTCTCTCATGCGCGATGGATCACATCTTCAGGAATTCCGTAGACCCTCTTGTAACCGGTTACAATAGCCTTAGCACATATTCCCGCCGGACGTGGTTTCCGGGTGACACGGGGCTGGCTATAGGCGGTAGTTGGCGTCGCCTGTCAGCGATCCGGCAACCGGCCCGCGGTGGGTTCCCGGGGCGCCGATGCTGACAGCATGGTTGGGCGTAGGCGACCCCACCTGCTCAAGCTGACGGGCAATAAAGGAAGCGTGGTCGGGCAGGCGTTCGGCATTGTCCGCGATGACCTCGCGTATATCCCTGAGGAAGGCGAGTGCTTGGTCGGACGGGATAAGGTCAACCATTGGATCGGGCGTAGCATCGATCCCCTGTCCGATGAGCACCTGCACCCAACTTTCCTCGTGGAACAGCTCGGCCTTGCCATGCTGGAAGAAGCGCGCGCACGACCTAAACAGCGCCAGCCGATCACGCAGCGTATCGGGGACATCCATGTGCTTGACATAGGCCCAGAACGGCGTGTCTTCGCGCCGGGTTACCTTGTAGTGCGCAATGATGAAGTCGCGCACGTCTTCGTACTCGAACGCGGTTTGGCGATTGTACTCCGCGATGGTCTCAGGATCGAATCTGCGGTCTGGAAAGAGCGCGATCAGGCGGAAGATCGCGGTCTGGATCAGGTGGATCGAGGTCGATTCCAGCGGCTCAAGAAAGCCCGCCGATAAACCGATGGCGATCACATTCTTCTCCCACGGCCGCTCGCGCCGGCCGGGGCGGAAGCGCACCAGCATGGGATCCTTCAAAGGAGCGCCGTCCAAGTTGGCGAGCAATGTGTCGCGCGCGGTCTCGTCACTCATGTGGGCGGCGGCATAGACCAGACCGTTTCCGATACGATGCTGGAGCGCAATCCGCCATTGCCAGCCCGCGGACCGGGCCGTGGAGCGGGTATAGGGCGTGAGTGGCATGACGCCCTCGCAGGGCACCGCCAGCGCTCGGTCACAAGGTAACCAGTGGTTCCAATCCCGGTACCCGACGTCCATCGCTTCGCCGATCAGCAACGCACGCATGCCCGAGCAATCGACGAACAGGTCGCCCGCGATCTCACGCCCATCGGCGAGGACGACATGGCGAACGAAACCGCTTTCGGGATCGCGCACGGCGTCGACAATGCGGCCCTCGATCCGCTCGACCCCCTGCGCCTCCGACCGCTTCCGCAGGAAGGCGGCGTAGAGGGAGGCATCGAAATGGAAAGCGTAGTCGATGTCGTGCAAGGGCGAGCTGGGGTTGCGCTGGTCGGGATAGGCCATGCGGTTGCGGCGCGCGAGCGCGGTCGCGAAGGCATAGTCGTCCAACGTTCCGATATCCGGCGTATCCCGGTACCGCAGGAAGAACTGGTGGGTGTGCAACCAGAGCAAGTCCTGCCCGATTGCGCCGAAGCCGTGGATATAGCTGTGGCCGGGCTCGCGCCAGTTAGCGAACTCGATGCCCAGCTTGTAGGTCGCCTCCGCGTGCTCGAGTAGATCGCGATCCTCGATGCCGGCCATCTGGTTGTAGATCTTGATCGGCGGGATGGTGGCTTCGCCCACGCCAATTGTGCCGATCTGATCGGACTCGATCAGCCGGATCGTGTAGCCACGGGTGAAGAGCCGCGACGTAAGGGCTGCCGTCATCCACCCCGCCGTCCCTCCGCCGACGATCACGATCTCGAACGGGGAATTACCTCGCCGTTGCGCCATGCAATCGTCTCCCCAAGCGGTGGCTTATCGGTTCGCTCAAACAACCTTCGTCTTGTGACCGCAAATAGATCGCCTTGGCGCTGAGAGGCAATCGGGTGAATTGCGTCGTCCCGTTCAAACGAAAAATTGCGAGAGACGGCACCCGAGAGGCATCTCGCCAACGGAGGCGGCCTGAACCGGCCGCGAATCGAACGCTCGGTTCGCGCCGCGAAACGGTCGCACCTGGCCAGGGCGGTCTCAAATTCTGCGCCGTGCCAGAATCCATATGGATTAAACCGCCACGCACACTCGTTTTCCTCCCGAGCAGGCCGAACACCGGCTTCGAACGCAGGGAGTAAATTGCATGAAGCGCATCATTCTTTCGTCCTTCGTGGTACTCGGCCTCGCCGGTGCCGCCACTGCCGCGGTCCAGACGTTGTATGAGGAGCAGTTGGCGCGCGACGAGGAGAAGCTGATCATCAACGCGCCCATCGCGGGCATCAAGAACAGCCGCTGGTTCGATTATCGCGCGGACATCCTCGAAGCGCAGAAGGAGCTCAACAGCGATCTGCGCGGCGCCTCCGACGTTGAAGACCGCCGCGATGCGTGGGAAGAATATGCCCACGAGCTGCGCGTCGAGCGGATCGATTACATCGAGGACATGGCCGAGAAGGGGTTCCGCCAGGGCTATGTGATCTGGTGAACTGAGCCACGCGGCCTCCCCGGTCCCGCTGCCCGACCCTTCCTCCGACCCGCGGCGGGACCGACCCCGGAAGCACCGGAAGCCACGCGCTTCCGGTGCTTCTTTGTGTGCAACACCCTCGAAATCGAGAGGATGGGGATGGCTTTACCGCCAGCCGCGCGCCTTCGCCGCGGCTTCCTGCTCACCGTCGAGCGCAGCGCCCACGGCCATCGCCTGGGCGCGGGCGAGGATCGCGGCGTCGTCCGCACCGGCCATACGGTAATCGCTGCCAGACGCGACCGAGCCTTCGCCCAGCGCCTCCAGCTTCCAGCGCGCGCCCTCGCGGCAGGCGATCCCGCCCCCATCGGCGCCGCTGAATGCCCGGCAATAGCTGCCTGTCCGGTCGCGGAAGCTCAACAGAACCCGCGTAGCCTCGCCGGGGGATTGCTCCGCGACGAGGCGCCGATCCAGCAACCCGGCAAGCTTCGCGTCGGCATAGGCCGCATCGCCTTCACCGCCCCGCGGCACGAGCACCACCAGCGCCAGCGAAGCGGCCAGCGCGGGCCCCGCGACCCAGGTCCAGCGCGGCCAAGAAACCAGAGAGCGGCGTTTCTGCTCGATTCGCTCGCGCGCTTCGGCAAAGCCCACGACATTGCTGGCGGGCTGCTCGACCGTCGGGCGCAGCAGCGCGGCCAGTGCCTCGGGCACCGGTTCCTCGGCAATGGGATCGAAATGAGCGCAGAGCTGTGACTTCAGCGCGCGATGGCGTTCCAAGTCGCGCAGCAGCGCAGGATCGACGGCGATCGCGGCCTCCACCGCGCGCGCGCGGGCGCCGGTCAGCTCGCCATCGGCGAAAGCGGCCAGTTCGTCGCGGGTGACGGTCATGCCGGTTCTCCCAGAAGTGCCAGGAGAGCATCGCGACCCCTAACAAGGCGTGAATTGAGCGTGCCGATCGGCACTCCGGCGATGTCCGCGGCTTCGCGGTAGGCATAGCCCTCGACCATCACGAGCAGCACCGCCTCGCGCTGCTCCTCGGGCAATTGCTGCATGGCGCGATCGACCATCGACAGCTCGACCGCGGCTTCCTGCGCGCCGTCCCCACCCACCGACAGCCCGGCGTCTTCGTCGACGAAGGTTTCGCGGCGGCGGGCGCTAGCTCGGCCCTGATCGATCCAGATATTGCGCATGATCCGGTACATCCAACTGTCAAGCCGGGTGCCCGCCTGCCACTTGTCGCGGTTGGCGAGCGCCCGCTCGATGCTCATCTGGCAGAGATCGTCACCATCGGCGGGATTGCCGCACAGCCCGATCGCGAAGCGTCGCAACCGGGGCAGCATGGCCAGCAAGTCCTGCTCGAAATTGGTGCTCAGCGTTTCTGCCTTCCGCAGGATTAAACGAACGATGCGACCCGTTTCATCCATGCTTAATGCGATTCGAGTTTAGGACTACAGCCGATGCGCGCCTTTCCCCTTTTCTGTACGCTGGTAGCCGCGCTGGCGGCACCGCTTGCCGCGCAGGTGGCTTTGCCCGGCGTGCCGCTGCCGCGCCTCGACCGCGTGGTGCCACCGCTCGTGGAGCCGGTGCAGGACCTGGCCCGCAGCGCCACGCAGCTCGCACGCGAGCGGATCCGCACGCTCGACCGGCTGGTGCGCCGCGAGAGCGCGGTGATCGAACGCGATGCGCGCGGCGATCCCGCCCGGCGCGGCGAGCTGCTGGTGATGGACCTCAACGCGGTGGAACTGGGGCTGGCCGAAACGGCGGGATTCGCGGTGCTGGGGACCGAACGGATCGGCGAGCTCGATTTGGCCGTTACCCGGCTGCGTGCGCCCGCGGGGCTGGCTCTGGCAGAAGCCGAGGCCTTGCTGCAACGCACCTTGCCCGGCGCGGTCGTTAGCGCCGATGTGCTGCACTTCCAGTCAGGCACCGGCGGCGATGGCGCCCGACCTGCGCCATCCTCCTTCAGCTCAGCGCGCGGGACACCGATCGGCGTGATCGACGGCGCGCCGGGCCGCGCGGTGCCGGTCGCCGCGATGCGCGGCTTCGCCACCGGCGCTCCGCTCGCCAGCAATCACGGCAGCGCAGTGGTGTCCTTGCTCGCCTCCGCCGGAGCAGGCCCGATCCGCGTCGCCGACGTCTATGGCAGCGACAAGGCGGGCGGCAACGCGCTCGCCATCGCCCGCGCGCTCGGGTGGCTGGTAGGCCAGGGCAGCCGGGTGGTGACGATCAGCCTGGTGGGTCCGCGTAATCCGGTGCTCGAACGCGCTGTGGCGGCAGCGCGCGGCAAGGGCGTGGTGATCGTGGCGGCGGTCGGCAACGACGGGCCCGCCGCCCCGCCCGCCTTTCCGGCCAGCTATCCCGGCGTGCTCGCGGTGACGGCCGTCGATGGTCAGCGCCGCGCGCTCATCGAGGCGGGGCGCGCACTGCATCTCGACTATGCGGCGCCGGGCGCGGATATTTCCGGGCTGGACGCGAAGGGCAAGCGGATCGCGCTGCGCGGCACATCCTTCGCCGCGCCGTTGGTTGCCGCCCGCGTCGCACGCGCGCTTCGGACTGCCAACTGGCGCGGCACGCTGGACGCCGAGGCGATCGATCTGGGCAAGAAAGGCCGCGACGAGGTCTACGGCGGCGGGCTCCTGTGCGCCCGTTGCAAGGGCCGCTGACGCGGGGGATGGATTAAATCCGAAACCGCATCCGTTTTCGCTGTGAGCAGGCCGCCAACCGCGCCTGCCCAACGAAAGGATTGCAAAATGAAGAAGGCATATCTCATCGCCGCCGTCTCGCTCGGCGTGTTCGCGGCTCCGCAGGCCCAGGCACAACTGCTGGGCGGTGGCGGCGCCCTCGGGGGCCAGCTCGGCGGAACGCTATCGGGCGCGACCGGCCCGCTCCGCAGCCTCCCCAACGAAACCCTGCGTTCGAGCACCCGCGGCTCGGCGCGCGGCGATGCCCGCACCACCGGCAGCCAGCGCGTCGACCGTCGTAGCGGCTCGGTCGCGGTCGATCGCTCGCTTGAAGGCAGCCTCGACGCGGCCGGTTCGCAGATCGTCGACAGCCCGGCGGGCTCGAGCTCGGCCAATGGCTCGGCCAGCGGCAGCGCCGCCGGATCGGGCAGAGCCAATGCCCAGCTCATCGGCACCGACGCCGTGCGCGACGTGACCGGCCGCGCGGTCGGTCGTGCCCGGGACGTTGCCGCCACCACGCGCGATCGCGCAAGTGGTCTTGCGACCTCGACGCGCGAGCGTGCCAGCGGCCTCGCCGGAAGCGCCCGTTCGCTGACCGGCTCGGCCAGCGGCAACGGCAGCGCGAGGGGCCAGGGCAATGGCTCGATCGGCTCGGGGATGCTGGCGGCCGCGGGCAGCGGCGCGGCGGCGGGTGACGGTGCCTTCGCCGTGGCTCCGGGGATGCCCGTATTGGCCCCCAGCGGCGAGCGTTTCGGCAAGGTCCGCCAGCTCATCACCGACTCACGCGGCCGGGTGACCGGCGTGCTGGTGCGCGCCAAGGATCGCGACCTGACGATCCCCGCCGCCAGCCTGTCGGGCTCCGGCAAGGCGCTGGTTATGGGCGAAGGCGCCGTGAACGCCGCACGCCCGGCAACGCCGGATCAGCCAACAAGCTGACCGGCGCCAGGGGGGCGAGACGGACGGGCACCCGCCGGCCCACCCCGTCATCGCCCCCTGCCCTTGGCAGGAGGCGCTGGCGGAGCGGGTGGGCTACGAACTGCATACACCGAAGACTGAAATTACGTGCTTATTTCGATTTCTTCGGTTCGTGCCCCACAGTTTGGCCCACGCAATGCCGTGCGAGGCTTCAACTGAAAGAGATGAACTCCCGCGAAGGCGAACGCAACCCTCGGGGTTTTGAGCTGGTATGATCGCAGCCCTCCGCCGTTTGACCAAGGCAGAACCGCCGCGGCTGGCAGAGGAATGCCTCATTTCGGGTCTTGCGATGTAAAGGACGGAAAGCCCGAACTGGGTGCCTGCTGAACACGATTGAAGCTCGCGTGGGAAAGCTAAGAGCCATAGAGGCGGCTGACGCATCCCGGATGACTCCTCACCGACCATGGGATCGAGTAAGCCGTAAGCGTGGCGTGGAGGCCGCGGCGTTGTGGTCAGGCTTGGCGCCTTGCGTATGCGCCTGCTGAAAACCCCTGTAGACGGACGCTTTGCCGATCTAAGCAACGCGCCGCCCGATCTCCATCCAGAAGAGCGCTTCAACCTCGTCGCCGATTTGCCAAAAACATTGATGGGATCGTTTTCCGCCCGGCAGAGCGGCCCAGCCACCAATGCTTGGCTATACATTGCAGTCGGCGCATTATCGCTTCTGGTGGGATGGTGCGCGAATTGCCACTGTCTATGCCTTTTATGATGGCCGACCGTTAGATCCGGAAAGGTTTGGGCAGCTCGAAGACGCGCTCGCCGCTTGAACCCGCGCCCTACTTCGCGCGCCGATCTGTTGCACTTACCATAAAGTCAGATCCCGATCCGGACCGTTCGGGCCGGTGCCGAAGGTCCGCTTTGATGTGTGTGTACGCCAGCAGCAGACAGAACGCTGTCGGCCCCATCACGGGCCACGAATGGGTGACCGGGCTTGCAATCCCGGCCACCCGTTCCTTCAGAAGGAGTGTCGGCTAGGCGCTTCTCGGCAAGCCAGCTTGGTTTGGAGCCAATCGAGCACCTCGGCCTCAACCCATCCCACCCTGCATGGGCCAAGGTGTACCCGCTTGGGGAATTTGCCCGGCCTTCTCCAGTCGTGCGACGTGCTGCGGTGAGTATCGAACAAGCTCTTTGAGCTGACGCTTTGATAATATCCTCATCTCGATGATCCCATAAAGGGAGCATCGCGATGCCCCGGTTTTCGACAAACCCCGCGGTGTGGCGAAGGTATCAGGATCGCCCGGAGTCGCAATGATAAACAGATGGCAGCTCATCGCGGCTCATTGTATCTCGTGATCAGAGGTGGCCCAAAGGGTGGTCCAAGCTTCCGCTCCGTCTTCAGTGGACTGAAAAATATAGAGGATTAAGAAGAGATGGTGCCGCTTACAGGACTCGAACCTGTGACCCCATCATTACGAATGATGTGCTCTACCAACTGAGCTAAAGCGGCCGACCAGTATCTTCTCGGCAGGATGGCGGGAGTGGAGGCCCGAGCCGGAATCGAACCGGCGTGCAAGGATTTGCAGTCCTCTGCGTAACCACTCCGCCATCGGGCCGAGCCCCCCTCGACCGGTCATGGGCACCGGGCGCGGTGGGAAGCGGCCCACTAGCGAAAGCGCGCGGGGCGCGCAATCGACTTGTTGCCCGCACCCGAGCGGCCGCTAAGAGCGGGCGGATGTCTGTTACTTCGCTACTCGCTCCCGTCAGCGGTCGCGACGGCCCCGTCGCGCTTCCCGATGCAGCGCACTGGATGCAGGGCCGGACGCTATATGGCGGCGCATCGGCGCTAATAGCCTATACCGCGGCGGTGCGAGCTCATCCCGGGCTACCGCCGCTGCGTTCGGCGCAGATCGCCTTCGCGGGGCCGGTGGGGGACAGCTTCGAGGTTCGCACCGATGTGCTGCGCGCGGGGCGCAACGTGACCCAGCTGCGTAGCGAGCTGGTGATGGACGGTGCGGTAAGCCTTTCCGCCACCTTCGTCTTCGGCGAGGCGCGCAAAGCCAACGCACTCCACCTTGCCGCCAAGGCCGATCCCTGGCCTGGCGCACCCGAAGATCAGGAGCCGCTCGGCGGGCCGCAGATACCGCATTTCATCGGGAAGTTCGAACTCCGCCGCGCGCAGAGCGACAGCGGGAAGGGTGCGCCGTTGGTGCGTCGCTGGTTGCGGCTGAAAGACGAGACCGGCCTCGATCCGGTCTCCTGCCTCATCCTCATCGGCGATGCGATGCCGCCCGGGTCGATGCGCGCCATGCAGCGCAACGGGCCGATGAGTTCGGTCAACTGGATGCTCAACATCCTCGACCCCGATGCCGAGAGCCGCGACGGATGGTGGCTGGTGGAAAGCGCGAGCGATCACGCCGACCACGGCTATTCGAGCGAGCGACTGCGGCTGTGGGACGCCGACGGGCGGCTGGTTATGGTCGGAATGCAGGCCGCCGCGATTTTCGGCTAAACTGTCGGCGTCCCCGCGTCCATCCGGCGTGCGATGTCCTCGCGCCTCTCGGCGCCCCGGTCACAAGGGATTCGACAGCGCGGTACTTCACACGTCGTTGAAAATGGGCGCGCGTTTCTGCAGGCCCGCCATGACGGCCTCGATCTGGTTGGGTTTGCGGATGACGCCGTCCTGCGCCTCGCTCTCGGCGAGCAGGACCGCGTCCGTGCCAGCATCGTCCATGACGTCGAACAAGCGCTTGGCGGCGCGGATCGCTTCGGGACTGCGGTTCGCGATGTCCGCGGCGATTACCTGCGCGCGGGCGAGCGGATCGTCCTCGACAAAAGTCGCGAGACCCAGCGCCTGCGCCTCTGCCCCGGTGAATTCGCGGTTCGCATAGACGAGCTCGCGCAGCATGTCGCCGCGCACCAGCCCGCGCCACAGCGCATAGCCGCCCATGTCGGGGACCAGCCCCCAGCGCATCTCCATGATTGCCATGCGCGTATCGCGATGGACCACACGGATGTCGGCGCCGCTCGCGATCTGCAAGCCGCCGCCGAAGCACACCCCGTGGACCGCCGCGATCACCGGAACCGGGCACTTGCGCCAGGTCATCGCCGCTTCCTGCGGGCGGTTGGCGTTGCCGTGGGTCCGGTCGGTGAGACGCGCCGCAGGGTTGGAGCCGCCCGCGGCCATGCTGCCGAGGTCGAGCCCGGCACAGAACGCCCGACCCTCGCCCGCCAGCACGACGGCCCGAAGGCCCTTCATGGTCCTCAGCGCCTCGCCCGTCTCGATGATCGCCTCGAACATCGCCGGGTCGAGCGCGTTCATCTTGTCGGGGCGGTTGAGCCGCACCTGCGCGACGCCATTGTCGTCGAGGGTCAGGGTCACGCGCGATCCCGTCATCGTCATTCGCCTTCGAAAACTGCCGAAACGTCAGCCCGCCTGTCGTCCCGCGGCCGGGGTATTGAGCCCCATCTGCTGGAACCAGCGCCTTAGATTGCGGGCCGCCTGACGCAGCCGCTGCTCGTTCTCGACAAGCGCGATGCGGACGAAACCCTCGCCGTCCTCGCCGTAGCCGACGCCCGGTGCCACCGCGACGTCGGCGTGTTCGAGCATCTGCTTGGAAAACTCGAGGCTGCCCATATGCGCAAGCGCCGGGGGCAGCGGAGCCCAGGCGAACATGCTGGCGCGCGGCGGGGGGATTTCCCAGCCGGCGCGCCCGAACACCTCGACCAGCACGTCTCGGCGCTTGTGATAGAGCTGGCGGTTCGTCTCGACGATGTCCTGCGGCCCGTTGAGCGCGGCGCAGGCCGCCGCCTGGATCGGCGTGAAGGCGCCATAGTCGAGATAGCTCTTCACCCGCGTCATGGCCGCGATCAGCTCGCGGTTGCCGACCGCGAAGCCGATCCGCCAGCCCGCCATCGAGAAGGTCTTGGAGAGCGAGGTGAACTCGATCGCCACGTCCTTCGCGCCCTTTACCTGAAGGATGGAGACGGTCGGGTTGCCGTCGTAATAGAGCTCGGAATAGGCGAGGTCGGAGATGATCCAGACCTTGTTCTCGCGCGCCCAGGCGACGAGCCGCTCGTAGAAGGCGAGATCGACCGTCTCGGCGGTCGGGTTGCTCGGATAGTTGACGACAAGGATGCTCGGCCGCGGCACGGTGAAGGCCATCGCGCGCTCGAGCGACGCGAAGTAATCGTCGTCCGGCGTGGTCGGCACGCTACGGATGGTGGCGCCCGCGATGATGAAGCCGAAGGTGTGGATCGGGTAGCTGGGGTTGGGCGCAAGCACCACGTCGCCCGGCGCGGTGATGGCGGTTGCGAGGCTGGCGAGACCTTCCTTCGAACCCATTGTCACCACGACCTCGCTCTCGGGATCGACGTCCACCCCGAAGCGGCGGGCGTAGTAGTTCGCCTGGGCGCGCCGCAGGCCGGGAATGCCCTTGGACTGCGAATAGCCGTGCGCGTCGGGCTTGGCGGCAACCTCGCACAGCTTGTCGATCACGTGCTGCGGCGGGGGGAGGTCCGGGTTGCCCATGCCGAGGTCGATGATGTCCCGCCCGCTCTGCCGCGCCGCGTGGCGCAGGGAATTGACCTCCGCTATCACATAGGGCGGCAGGCGTTTCATGCGGTAGAAGTCGGAAGACATGGCGGGTCCGGCTGCTGAAGTTCAGGCGGCAATGTGGCGGAATCGCGTGCGCCGCGCAATGCGCTGGCGGGGTGCACGGGCCAAGCAATTGCTCTAGGACAACAAGGAATCGCCCCATGCCCGCAGGAGCCGCCCCGAATGACCGGTGACGACCATACGCCCGATCCCTTCACCAACCTCTACGAAGGCCCGGCGAAGATGGTGCAGGCGTTCTTCGCGCCGCTCTCGCAGATCGGTGGGCAGGTGCCGGGGATGGGCGCGCTGACCCCCGCGGATGCGCAGCACTGGGCGGGGGTCGGGGCGCGGCTCCAGCAGCTCTGGCTGCAATTCGTGACGGAGCAGGCGGCGAAGCCTCAGAATGCCATGGCCTATCTCGACCCGGCGCGCTGGATAGCGCTGGCGCAGGGCTGGGCGAAGGCGATGCCGCTGGCCGACCCGATGCGGCAGAAGGCGCTTTTCGACGAGGGCATGGCGTTGTGGCAGGGCGTGCTCGGCCAGTTCGGGATCGGCGGCGGGGATGTGGAGATCGCGGAGCTGCCGCGCCAGGATCGCCGCTTCGCCGACGAACGCTGGCGCACCCATCCCGCCTTCGCGCTCATCCACCAGACCTATCTCTTTCTCGCCGAGCGCGTTGCGGAGATGGTCGACGAGATCGAGGGCTTGCCAAAGGACCAGCGCGAGAAGCTGCGCTTCGCCACCAGGGCGATCACCGAGGCGGCGAGCCCGGCGAATATTCCCTTCCTCAACCCCGTGGTGATCGAGCGCACGCTGGAAACCAAGGGCGAGAACCTCGTCACCGGCATGGAGCACCTCCTCGCCGACATGCGCCGGGGCCAGCTCACGCATACCGACGGGTCCAGCTTCGTGCTGGGGGAGACCATCGCCTCCACCCCCGGCAAGGTCGTGTTCGAGACCGAGCTGTTCCAGCTCATCCAGTACAGCCCCGTCACCGACGAGGTGCTGGAGGTGCCGCTGGTGATCTTCCCGCCATGGATCAACCGTTTCTATATCCTGGACCTCAATCCGAAGAAGAGCTTCGTCCGCTGGACTGTGGGGCAGGGGATCACCACCTTCATGGTCAGCTGGAAGTCTGCCGACGCGAGTATGAAGGATGTGATCTGGGACGATTACGTCCGCGCGCAGATGGCGGCGATCGACCACATCCGCGAACGGCTGGGCGTAAAGGCGGTCCACGCCGTCGGCTATTGCGTGGCCGGAACCACACTCGCCGCGACGCTGTCGGTGCTGGCGCGGCGGGGCGAGGCGGACAAGGTGAAGAGCGCGACGTTCTTCACTGCCCAGGTCGACTTCGAGCTTGGCGGCGATCTGCTCAATTTCGTCGACGACCAGCAGCTCGCGACCATTGAGACGCTCAGCCCCGAAGGCTATCTCGACGGGCGCTACATGGCGGCAACCTTCAACCTGCTGCGCGGCACGGACCTGATCTGGAACTACGTCGTCAACAACTACATGCTGGGCGAGGACTATCCGGCCTTCGACCTGCTGCACTGGAACGGCGACACGACCAACCTGCCGTCCAAATGGCACCTGGGCTATCTGCGCGATCTCTACCGGGACAACCGGCTGGTCGAACAGGACGCGCTGAGCGTGGATGGCACGCCTATCGATCTCTCGCTGGTGCAGACGCCCACCTATATCCAGGCGGGCCGCGAGGATCACATTGCGCCGGCGCCGAGCGTCTGGCGCCTGACCCATCATTTTTCCGGGCCGCTGAAGTTTGTGCTCGCGGGGTCGGGTCATATCGCAGGGGTGGTCAACCCGCCGGAGGCGCAGAAGTACCAATATTGGACCAATGACGGTGCGCCACGCAGCTTCGAGGATTTCGTCGCCGGTGCAACCGAACACAAGGGCAGCTGGTGGCCCGACTGGGGAGGATGGCTGAAGCAGCAGGATGCGAAAATGGTGCCTGCGAAGGGAAAGCGAATTCCCGGTACGAAGGGTGACAAGGTTATCGAGGACGCGCCCGGTCGCTACGTCAAGATCCGGTAATCGCTTGCTTTGCCGCCTCCATTGTGCACTGCACAAAAAACTCTTGAACCCGCGCTGCAATGCACTATATTGTGCACTGCAACAACGTGAGGTTCCGTCATGACCGAGAGCCAGAGCAAGATCGACGCCGCTGCTGAGAAAGCGTTCGCCGTGGCAGCCGAGAAGAAGGCCGCCGAGACTGCCGCGAAGCCGGTCGAGGCTGCCAGGCCCGCGCCCGTCGCCACGCCGGCCGTCCCGGTCGTGGCCAAGGTCGCCGAGACTGCGCCTGTCTCCACCAAGCCGGTGCAGGCGCCCGTCCTGAAGAAGCCTGTCGCGAAGAAAATCGCCGCGAAGAAGGTCGCCGCCCCCAAGGCTGCGCCCAAGAAGGTCGCGGTGAAGAAGGCTGCCGCCAGGAAGGTCGCGGCCAGGAAGACTGCGGCTGTGACGGCCCCGGCGAAGAAGCCGGTCGTCGCTGCCGCCAAGACCGTAGAGCCCACCACCACCATTTCCCAGTTGAAGGACAAGATCATGGCCACCACCAAGACCACCGATTTCACCGCCAAGGCGAAGGAAACCGTCGCCGACATGCAGACCCGCGCCAAGGCCGCCTATGACAAGGGCGCCGAGCTGACCGCCGACGTCGCTGCCTTTCACAAGGGCAACCTCGACGCCGTGGTCGAAGCCGGCAAGGTTCTTGCCGCCGGCGTGCAGGACATGGGCCGCACCTATGTCGAGGACGTCAAGGCTGCTGCCGAGACCGTGACCGACGACGTGAAGAAGATGGTCGCCGTCAAGTCGCCGACCGAGCTGTTCCAGCTCCAGGGCGAAATCGCGCGTCGCAACCTCGACACGCTGGTCGCCAAGACCTCGAAGAACGCCGAAGTCATGATGAAGCTCGCGAACGACATGTTCGCCCCCATCTCGACCCGCGCGAGCGTGGCGATGGAGCGCTTCAACAAGGCCGCCTGAGCCTGAAGCGAACGCAAAAAGCATCCCGGGGCCGTCTCCCTCTCCCCCCTTTGGCGACCCGGGGTGACATGTGCGGGCCGGACTGCGACAAGCGGTCCGGCCCGTTTTCGTTTCGTGCCGACTGACTCTCGTTTTCTTGGCGGCCTACCGCTGTGCTGCTTGAGGCCTGGTCCGTTTTTGTTACGCGGCCTACCGCTCCGCTGCTTGAGGCCTGTCCCGGTTTCCTTTTGCGCGCCCCTCCTTGCGCTCGCGCGGCGCGATACGATATTGAGCCGCCGATGGTGCCTTCCCTCCTCACCGATCCCCTGCGGCCGCACGCGGGGTCGAAACCTCCCGCCAGTGGCGACGAGGGTGCGCAGGTCGGCGTCGCCACCAAGACGCGCGCCAAGCCAAAGAAGCCGAGCCAGTACAAGGTGCTGCTTCTGAACGACGATTATACTCCGATGGAATTCGTGGTGATCGTGCTGAAGCGCTTTTTCCGCATGGATATGGAGGAGGCGACCCGCGTTATGCTCCACGTTCACCAGCGCGGGGTCGGGGTCTGCGGGATATTCCCCTACGAGGTCGCCGAGACCAAGGTGAACCAGGTGATGGACTTCGCACGCCAGAACCAGCACCCGCTCCAGTGCACACTCGAAAAGGCCTGAACCGCCTCGCGCCTAGTCGGGCGCGACGCCGGGAAGATCGTCCACCCGCATCGCCGCCGAGGCGAGGCTTTCGGCTTCAAGCAGAAGTTCGTCGTCGGCCGAGCCCTGCGGCGTCGCCTCGCGCCCGATCATGACCATCACCGGCACCGCCAGCGGGCTGACCCGGTCGAGTTCGACATGGACAAGTGTCTGCGCCGCGCGATCGAGCAGGTCGCCGAGCCGCCCGACATCGGTCATGCGGGTGCGCGCATCGGCCCAGGCAGCCTCCAGCAGCAGATGATCCGGCTCGTACTTCCGTAGCACGTCGTAGATGAGGTCGGTCGAGAAGGTGACCTGCTTCCCCGTCTTGCGCTTGCCCGGATGCTGTCGCTCGACGAGGCCCCCGATCACCGCAACCTCGCGAAAGGCGCGGCGCAGCAGGTGCGATCCCTGCACCCAGTCGATGAATTCGTCGGCGAGGATATCGGGCGATAGCAGCGGCGCCGGGTCGCTCACCGGCCGCAGCCCCCAGACCGCCAGGCTGTAGTCGTTCGCGACGAAGCCGCCCGGCATCAGCCCGCGATCCTCCATCCGCTTGGTGATCAGCATTCCCAGGCTCTGGTTCGCGTTCCAGCCGATGAAGGTGTAATAGAGGGTGTAGTGGCGCCTGGCGTGCGGGAAGCTCTCGACCAGCAGATTGTCCGGTCCCGGCATCCGGCTGCGCCAGTCCTGCACCTCCAGCCATTCGCGCACATCGTCGGGAAAGCGCGCCCAGCCCGCGCGGTCGACCAGCATCCTTCGCACCCGCGCCGCGAGATGTGTCGTCAGTGGCAGTCGCTGGCCGCCGTAGCTCGGGATCATGGCGCTGGTCTTCGCGGCGCGGACCAGCACTTCCATGTCCTGCAGCTTCACAACCTCCAGGCTAAGCCCCGCGAACTGGAATGTGTCGCCAGGGCTGAGCGAGGCGGCGAAGCGTTCCTCGACCTTCCCGAGCGAGCGCCCGCCTCGCCCCGAACCCGCGTTGATCCGCACGTCGAGCATTTCGGAGTCAACGATGATGCCGGCGTTCATCCGGTGCCGCGCCGCCTGTTCGGGATGGGTAAGCCGCCACACGCCGTCGGGCGAGCGGGCGATGCGCTTGAACTTGTCGTAGGCCTTGAGCGCGTAGCCGCCGTTCTCGACGAAGGAGAGGACGCGGGTGAAGACCTCCTCGTCCACCCAGGCATAGGCGAGGCTGGAGCGCACTTCCGCCAAAAGCTCCGCCTCGTGGAAGGGCGCGGCGCAGGCGCAGGCCATCACGTGCTGGGCGAGCACGTCGAGCCCGCCGGGGCGGAAATCCTCGCCGTCGCGCTGTCCCTCGTCGACCGCCTCCTTGGCGGCGGTCGCCTCGAGGAATTCGAACCGGTTGCCGGGGACCAGCAGCGCGCGGCTGGGCTGGTCGAGCCGGTGGTTGGCGCGGCCGATGCGCTGGAGCAGGCGGCTCGACCCCTTGGGCGCACCCATCTGCACGACGAGATCGATATCGCCCCAGTCCACCCCGAGATCGAGGCTGGCGGTGGCGACCAGAGCGCGCAGCTCGCCGCGCGCCATCGCCCCTTCCACCTTGCGGCGCGCCTCCTTCGACAGGCTTCCGTGGTGGATGCCGATGGGGAGGTTGTCCTCGTTCACCGTCCACAGGTTCTGGAAGATGTATTCGGCGAGGAAGCGGGTGTTGGTGAAGATCAGCGTGGTACGGTTGCGCCGGATCTCCTCGTAAAGCTGGGGGATCGCCCAGGTCGCGGCATGACCGCCCCACGGAACGCGCTCTTCTTGCGGAAGCAGAATCTCGACCTCGGCAGGGGCGCCGGGTTCGCCCTCGACCAGCGCCACGCTGTCGATGTCGCCCCATGGCGCCAGCCACTCGCGAAAGCCTTCGGGATTGGCGAGCGTCGCGGAGAGCGCGGCCCGCCGCATTGTGGGTGCGATGGCCTGCAAGCGGCTCATGGCGAGCGCCAGGAGGTCGCCGCGCTTGCCGGTGGCGAAAGCGTGGACCTCGTCCACCACCACGCGCTTCAACCCGCGGAACAGCGCAAAACTGTCTGGAAAGCTCAGAAGCAGCGAAAGGCTCTCGGGCGTCGTCAGCAGGACGTGCGGCGGGCGCTCGCGCTGGCGTTTCTTCCGGTCGGAGGGAGTATCGCCGCTGCGCGTCTCGACCCGGATCGGCAGACCCATTTGCTCGATGGGCGCGAGCAGGTTGCGCTGCACGTCATGCGCCAGCGCCTTCAGCGGCGAGACATAGAGCGTGTGGATGCCATCCGCCGGCTCCGCCCCCGCCAGTCGCGAGGGGGTGAAGTCGGCCAGGGTGGGCAGGAACCCCGCCAGCGTCTTGCCCGCGCCGGTGTCCGCGACCAGCAGCGCATGACGGCCCGCGTCGCTTGCCGCCAGCATATCCGCCTGGTGCCGCCGGACGCGCCAGCCACGGTCGGCGAACCAGCTTTCGATCTCGGGGGGGACGCTGCCGGACATCGGCGCAACTGTGGGGAGAGCCGCTATCCTGGTCAATCGCCACGGGAGACCTGCGATAAAAACGGGCCGCAGCCGCGCAGGGGGTGCAACCGAACGCCGCTTCGCGCGTAGGTTCGGTGCGACGGCTCGCCACGAGCCGCCTTCCGAACGAGGAGACAATCCATGGACAATCGCTATAGCAGCAAGTCCTATCAGCAGGACAATCGCGACCCCTATTCGCACCGCGGCCGCCAGGACGAACAGTTCAGCGCCGCCGGAGACGAGCAGTTCGGCGATGTTGGCTGGCGCGCACAGGAGAATGAGCGCTGGCAATCCGGCTCCGACTTCGACCGTGGCTTTGGCCGCAACGAACCCTACACGCGGGACTGGGGTTCCCCAGACCGCGAACAGCGCAGCGACACGTCCGCCCTTGACGATTACGACCGCTCTCGCGGCGGGTCGCGTCTCGCGCCGGTGGATCGTCAGCAACGCCATCCCTACGGCCGGTCGGAGCACTACGGTATGAGCGGCTCCCCCTCGCGCAACACCACAGGCTATGCTTCCGGCCGCTATGGTGCCCGGAGTTTCGGCTCGGGCACTCATGGCTCCGACAGGTTCGGACACATCCCGCCGCGCCGCTACGACCCCGACGAGCGCGGCTTCTTCGACCGCGCCAGCGACGAGGTGATGAGCTGGTTCGGCGATGACGACGCCGCGCGCCGCCGCCAGATGGACCACCGCGAGGACCATCGCGGCAAGGGTCCGGCCGGCTACACCCGTTCGAAGGAGCGCATCCTCGAGGACGCCAATGAGCGGCTTATGGATGACTCATTGCTCGATGCGAGCAAGATTACCGTGTCCTGCAAGGACAACGAGATCACGCTCGACGGCACGGTAGACAGCCGCTCCGCCAAGCGCCGCGCCGAGGACATCGTCGAGGACGTGAGCGGCGTGAAGCACGTCCAAAACAACCTGCGAGTCGAAAGCCGCGACAGCTACTACAGCGAAACGAGCACGCTCAGCGATAGCTGAGCGCTGGCATCAGACGCCGCAAGGAAGGGCCCGGGGCGATCCGGGCCCTTTTTGCCTAGATCGCGATTTCCGGCATCGTCCCAACCCAAGCGTTATCATCAAGCAGAACGCGGCGGCCTGGGACTTCGGTGCAAGAGCCTCTCGAGTTCAAAAGCCTGTTGCCCCGGATCGAAGGGAAGACAGGTCCCCGAAGGCCTCTGAACTACTCGGGGATCGGACATCAGCGAATGCCTCGCCACGATGCGAGCAAGTTCTGGGGCATTTGATGTGAGGTCATCCGTCGCAGCGAGTCGAAACACTCAGTGGCCGACGCTCTCGCCGCGCTCTATCCCGCTGGCGGCGAGCTGGGCGTCGATCTGAGCGACGAGGCGGTCAAGGCCAGCCTGGTCCATGCTCTCGGCGCGGGCGACGAGCACATCCTGCGTGTTCGAGGCGCGCAGCAGCCACCAGCCGTCGGGCGTGTTGACGCGTACGCCGTCGGTTCCGTCGACATCCGCGTCGGTGCCGGAAAGCCGCGCCTTCACCTCCTCGATGGCGGCGAACTTGCGGCTCTCGTCGACCTGGAAACGCAGTTCGGGCGTGTTGACCATCGCAGGCATGGCGCCGCGCAATTCGGTCACCGATTTTCCGAGCCGGGCGCTCGCGGCGATCAGCCGGATCGCCGCGTAGAGCGCATCGTCGAATCCGTAATAGCCGTCAGCGAAGAAGATATGGCCGCTCATCTCGCCGGCGAGCGGGCTCTTGGTTTCCTTCATCTTCGATTTCACGAGGCTGTGGCCGGTCTTCCACATCAGCGGTTTTCCGCCCAGTTCGGCCACCCGGTCAAACAGCGCACGGCTCGCCTTGACGTCGGCGATGATGGTCGCGCCGGGGTGGCGGGCGAGGACATCCTCGGCGAAGATGGACAGAAGCTGGTCGCCCCAGATCACGCGGCCTTCCCCGTCGATCGCCCCGATCCGGTCGCCGTCGCCGTCGAAGGCGATCCCGAAATCGAGGTTCTTCTGCGCGACGATCGCCTTGAGGTCGGCCAGATTGGCCTCGACCGTGGGATCGGGATGATGATTGGGGAAATTGCCGTCGACCTCGGTGTAGAGAAGGTGGTGCTCGCCCGGCAGCTTTGCGGCGAGCTTTTCGAGCGCGGGCCCCGCCGCGCCATTGCCCGCGTCCCAGGCGACCCGCAGTTTCGCGAGCTGCGCCGGGTCGATGCCGTCCAGTCCCTCGAGTAGCCGGTCGATATAGGCGTCCTCGATCTCGCGCGGTTCGACGCTGCCGGTGCCGTCCATCCAATCGCCGTCCGCCGCCAGCGCTCCGATGGTCTGGATGTCCTCGCCGAAGAACGGGCGACCCTGAAAAACCATCTTGAAGCCATTGTAATTTGCGGGATTGTGGCTGCCTGTTATCTGGATGCCACCATCCACGTCTTGCTGTGAGGCTTCCGCGTAATAGAGCATGGGCGTCGCGCCCATGCCGATCCGCACGACGTCGCAGCCCGAAGCGGTGAGGCCCTCGATCAGCGCGTGTTCGAGCATCGGCGAGCTGACGCGCCCGTCATAGCCGACCGCGACCGTCTTCCCCCCCGCCTCGCGCAGCAGGCTGGCAAAACCGCGCCCGATGGCGCGCGCATCGTCGGGGCCGAGCGTTTCGCCGATGATGCCGCGGATGTCGTATTCGCGCAGCACGGTAGGGTGGAACTGGTGGTTCATTTGCGTTTGTCCGTGAGGCTTGAGAGGAGGAGGTCGCGCGCCTCGGTCAGGGCGGAGAGATGGGCGGCATTGCCGCCGCGATCGGGGTGGTTTTCGGCGGCGAGACGGCGATAGGCGGCGCGGATGTCCTCCGGGCTGGCGTTGGTCCGAACCCTCAGAAGCCGCCGGGCGCGGGCGAGTTCCAGATCCCGCGAAGGTTTGGCGCTCATCCAGTCCCACGGCCAGCCGCCGGTGAGCCAGCGGACCAGCGCCGACGCCAGCGCGGCGAGGACCAGCAGCTTGATCACGCCGCGGCGGCCTCCGCACGGGCGAGACCGGGCAGGTTCAGGCTCGCCACCAGCTCGCGCAGTTCCTGCCGCGCGACGAGGTGGCTGGTGCCAAGATCGCCTAGTTGTCCCTTGTCGAGCAGCGTCAGCCCGCTCGGGAACAGCTCGCGGTAGATGACGCGCTCCGACAGCCCCCTGGCGACGCGGAAGCCGACGCGCTTGGCCATTTCGGTCAGCGCCTTCTCGATGCGGGCCATGTTGCGCGCCTCGGTATAGCCGGTGCGGTTGCGGACCACGACCCAGTCCATCTGGCGGCGCTGCTGTTCGATGGTGGACTTGGATCGCTTCAGGCGGGCTTCCCAGATCAGCTCGGCATAGAAGGACAGTTTCTTGACCTTGAAGCTCTCCCCCTCGACCTGGCCGATCAGGTCGAAGTCGACGAAGCTGTCGTTCATCGGGGTGACCAGCGTATCGGTTTCGGCAGCGGCATGGCGGGCGAGCGGATCGTCGCGGCCCGGCGTGTCGATGACGATGAAGTCCGCGCCCGCCGCCTCGCGCGCGATCAGTGCCTCGAAGTCTTCGGTCGACAGCCCGTCTACCACGTGGCAGGCGGCGGCCGGAAGCTCTATCCCGCGCTTTGTCATCGTTGCCGCCCGGTTCTCGAAATAGCGGTCCATCGTGCGCTGGCGGTGGTCGAGGTCGAAGGCGACCACGCGCCTGCCGCTGAAGGCCAGCGCCACCGCGACATGGACGGCGGTGGTCGATTTCCCCGTCCCGCCCTTCTCGTTCGCGAAGGTGATCCGGTGGGGCAGGGCGGTGGTCACGGCAGCAGTGTCTTTCGATGGTTGGACGGCGCGCGTGGCGGCGCTAGGACGCCGGTTTCCTATCGGAGGTGCATTCGGCGTGCAAACGGTGACCCGGCTCGACGTGTTGAGAATTGCGGTCGACGCCGCGCGCGCCGACGGCGCGACGCTGGCGCTGGTCCCGACCATGGGAGCGCTGCATGACGGCCACATGACGCTGGTGCGCGAGGCGAAGGCGCGCGCCGACCGGGTCGCCGTCTCGATCTTCGTGAACCCGCGCCAGTTCGGGCCCAAGGAGGACTTCGGCGCCTATCCCCGCCAGCTTGCCCGCGATTCTGCCCTGCTCGAAGCGGCGGGGGTGGACCTGCTGTGGGCGCCACCGCCCGAGGAGGTCTATCCGCAAGGCTATGCCACCAACGTCAGCGTTGCCGGCGTTAGCGAGGGGCTCTGCGGCGCCGACCGGCCGGGGCATTTCGACGGGGTCGCCACAGTGGTGCTCAAGCTCTTCAACCAGGTCCGGCCCGACATGGCCTTCTTCGGCGAGAAGGACTGGCAGCAGCTCGCGGTCATCCGCCGCATGGCGCGCGACCTCGACCTGATGCGTCCGCATGTCGAGGCGATCCACGGCGTGCCCATCGTGCGCGAGGCGGACGGGCTCGCGATGAGCAGCCGCAACGCCTATCTCTCGCCGGAACAGCGCCAGGTGGCGGTGGCGCTTCCGGCCGCGATGCGCGACGCTGTTGTGCAGGGGTCGGTCGCGGGACTGGCGGAGCGCCTGATCGCCGCCGGCTTCGACAGCGTCGATTATGCCGAGCTGCGCGACGGGGACAGCTTGGCATTGCTCGACGCGCCCACCGCCGACGCGCGCCTCTTCGTCGCCGCTAGGATCGGCGGGACGCGGCTGATCGACAACCTGGCCATCACGGAGACATCGGAATGAATGAGGGATCGCGCGGGCCGCTGACGGGGCTGAGGGTCGTCGAGTTTGCCGGGATCGGGCCGGGTCCGCACGTCGCCATGCTGCTCGCCGACATGGGCGCCGAGGTGGTGCGGATCGAGCGGCCGGGGTCGCAGCCGGTCAACACCGTGGTCGAACGCGCCCGCCACCGCGTGGCTGTCGACATGAAGAGCGAGGCGGGACGCGCTTTTGCGCTGGAGGCCTGCCGCCATGCCGACGTGCTGGTCGAGGGCTTCCGCCCCGGGGTGATGGAGCGGCTGGGGCTGGGGCCGGAGGTGCTGCTCGCGGCCAATCCGCGCCTCGTCTATGCGCGCATGACCGGTTGGGGGCAGGACGGGCCGCTGGCGCAGGCGGCGGGGCACGATCTCAACTACATCGCGGTCACTGGCGCGTTGGACGCCATCGGCAAGCCGGGCGAGCTGCCGGTGCCGCCGCAGAACCTGGTCGGCGATTTCGGCGGCGGCTCGATGTATTGCGCTCTCGGCATCCTCGCCGCGCTTTACGAGCGCGAGCGCTCGGGCAAGGGACAGGTGGTCGATGCCGCCATCGTCGACGGCGTCACCAGCCTGATGAGTTTCTTCTTCGGCCTGCCGGGAAGCGCGGTCAGGACCACCGAGCGAGGCAAGGGGCTTCTCGGCGGGGCGGCGCATTTCTACCGCTGCTACGTCTGCAAGGACGGCAAGGAGATCAGCGTCGGCGCGATCGAACCGCAGTTCTATGCCGAGCTGTGCCGGCGCGCCGGGGCGCGCGCGCATCTGGCGGAAGGGCAGATGAACCCCGCCAACTGGCCGAGCTACGCCGAGGACATGGCCGCGCTGTTCGCGACGAAGACGCAGGCCGAGTGGTGCGCCCTGCTCGAAGGCACCGATGCCTGCTTCGCGCCTGTGGTGCCGATGGACGAAGCGCGCGAGCACCCGCACATGAAGGCGCGTGGGGCTTATGTGGAGCATGGCGGCCGCTGGCAGACTGCGCCCGCGCCGCGCTTCGATCGCACGCCCTCGCAGATCCGCGACAGCTCATTGGATGGCGATGCGGTGGTGGCGCAATGGGCCAAGGACGCCTAGATCGCGTCGCGAGGAGATTTTCATGTACGAGTTCACCAGGTTCTACATCGACGGCCGGTGGGTCGATCCGGTCACGCCCAACACCGTCCCGGTCGAGAACCCGGCGACCGAGGAGACCATCGGCCACATCAGCCTCGGCAGCGCCGCCGATGTCGACAAGGCGGTGGTCGCCGCGCGCCATCG
>JAJYQP010000050.1 GCA_021794525.1 Pseudomonadota bacterium
TGCCACCCGGCGCGGTGGTCGGCACCAGCGCCCCGCGCCGCGCGGCCCAGTTGCGGCATCTCCGGCCCGACTGCTCGACGGTGCTGTTCCGCGGCAATGTCGCGACGCGCATGGCCAAGCTGGCCGCGGGCGAGGTGCAGGCAACCTTCCTGGCCGCCGCCGGGCTCGACCGCCTGGGCGAATCCGGGGTCGGCACGCGGCTGGCGCCCGAGGAATGGCTGCCCGCGCCCTCGCAGGCCGCCATCGGGATCGAATGCCGCAGCGGGGACGAGCGGGCGCGCCATGCCCTCGCCGCCATCGATGATGCGCCGAGCCATGCCGAGATCACGGCGGAACGGGCGCTCCTGGCGGCGCTGGGCGGGTCGTGCCACAGCGCTGTGGCCTGCCTGACGGATTGGGCGGGGGGCGATCTCACCATCGATGCGGCGCTGTTCAGTCCCGATGGTTCCGAGCGCGTGGATGGCCGGGCGACATTCGCGCCCGACGACGCGGACGTGGCCAATCGGCTGGCGCATGACCTGCTCGCCCGCGCCTCCGACACGATCCGCGCGAGCTTCCAGCCGCCGCGATGACCCGCCCGCTCGCCCTGCTGCGTCCCGAGCCGGGATGGAGCGCGAGCGCGGCGAGAGCGCGTGACCTCGGCATGGCGATCATCGGGCACCCGCTGTTCGAAGCGGAACCCGTCTCATGGGAGCTTCCGGAGGGCGGCTTCGACGCCTTGCTCGCAGGCAGCGCCACCGTTTTCGCCCACGGCGGGTCCAATCTTGACAGGTTTCGCCACCTGCCCGTCCATGCGGTCGGCAAGGCCACGGCGGATGCGGCAAATTCGGCGGGATTTTCCGTATCGAAGGTCGGAGAGGGTGGACTGCAGGCACTGCTCGACGGTGCGGCCGGCGAAACGCGTCACTACCTGAGACTGGGCGGTGCGGAGCGTGTTTCGCTGACCGCACACCCGGGGCAGCGGCTGACCGAAGTCGCAGTCTACCGGATGCGGCCAATCCCGCTCGTGCCCGATTTCGCCCGGCTCCTTGCGAGCGGACCTGCGGTGGTAGGGTTGCATTCGGCGGCCGCCGCCCGGCATTTCGCCTGCGAGGTCGAGAGGCTCCATATCCCGAGAACCACTCTGACCGTCCTCGCCCTCGGACAACGCATCGCGCAGGCGGCAGGGGGCGGTTGGGCCTCGGTCGAAATCGCCGACCGTCCGAATGAAGCCGCGCTGCTGGCCAAGGCGGCAGCTTTGTGCAAAGAGGGGCCGCAGGGGAGAGCGACGGCCGCCAAGGCCGCGAACGGGTCGCAGAACGGAAGCGGATGAAAGAATTCGAGAGAGTGGGACGGCCGCGGCGTTCGGCCAGGCCCGTCGTGATCGGTATGCTGGCGACCTTTGCGCTGGGCGCGGGGCTGGCCGGCTACGGCGTCTATCGCTACGTGGACCGGACGCCCGCCACGGCACCGGCTCCGGTCGCCCCAGCGACTCTTCCGGACGCTGGTGTACCGGCCGATCCCGGCCCGGGACCAAGCCCGAGCGCCAGCGTCGAGGCGCGCGACGCCGTTCAGGCGGCCAAAATCGTGGCGCAGCAACAGGGCGGGCTCGACCAGCGCCTCGCCGCAGCGGAACAGCGGATTGCCAGGCTCGATCTGCAGGCGCAGGCCGCTTCCGGGAACGCCGCCCGCGCCGAAGGGCTGCTGATCGCGTTTTCGGCCCGGCGCACGCTGGAGCGCGGCAACGACCTCGGCTATCTCGGCGACCAGCTCCGGCTGCGCTTCGGCGATGCCATGCCCAATGCGGTGCAGACGATCATCGCCTTTGGCCGCCGCCCGGTCACGCTCGACCAGCTGATCGCGCGGCTTGATACTCTCGCACCCGATCTCGCGCAGACCGCGCGGCGGGTGTCCTGGAGCCAGGTGCGCGACGAGCTCGCCAGCCTGTTCGTAGTGCGGCGGGAGAGCACCCCCTCGCCGCAGCCCGCGCGGCGGCTCGAACGGGCCCGGCTGTTTCTCCAGAGCGGTCGGGTCGAAGCGGCGATCGCGGAAGTGCGTTTCCTGCCGGGGGCGGGGGAGGCCAGCGACTGGATCGCCGATGCCAAGCGCTATGCCGCCGCCCAGAATGCGCTCGAGCTCATCGAGACCGCCGCCGTGCTCGAACCGCGCAAGCTGCGCGGCGGAGACGGGCGCGCGGTCGAGCAGGCGGGGCCGGGCGTGGCCGTGCCCGAAGCGACCTCAGGCGCGCAATAGCTCGGGTAGGTCGCCTGCCATTCCGCGGGCCTCGTCCATGAACCAGCGCTTGAGCGGGGCGAGCCGCTGCACGCCCGCCATGCCGAGCCGCCGGACCGCCGAGGCGGGCGCACCGGGAATTCCGAACAGCCGCGTCAGCCCGTCGGTGGCGAGCGCGACCATGAAGCTGTCGAGCCCGCGCCAGCGTTCGTAGCGGGCGAGCAGTTGCGCATCGCCCGGCTCTAGACCCAGCCGCGCGCCCTCGTCCAGCACTTCGACCAGCGCCCCCACGTCGCGCAGGCCAAGGTTGAGTCCCTGTCCGGCGATGGGATGGATGCCGTGCCCGGCGTCGCCCACCAGCGCGAGCCGATCGGCGGTGATGCGCGCCGTATGGTGGAAGCCGAGCGGATAGCTCGAACGCGGGCCGACGGCCTCGACAGCGCCGAACAGGTCGCCCATTCGGGTATCGAGTTCGGCGAGGAAGGCGCGGTCGGAAAGCTTCAGCGTACCCGCCGCATCGACCTCGCTCACCGTCCAGACCAGCGCGCTGCGGTGGCGACCGTCTGCATCGTCCTGCATCGGCAGGAGCGCGAAGGGACCGGCGGGGTAGAAGATTTCCCAGGCGACATTACCGTGCGGTTTCTCGTGAACGATCCCGGCGATGATCGCGCGGTGGCGGTAATCCCACTTGGCAATGGTGATGCCCGCGTTCTCGCGCGTGGGAGAGCCCCGCCCCTCTGCCGCGATCATCAGCGATGCCGCCAGCCTGCGCCCGTCGCCAAGCTGCGCCGCGACGCCGAACTCGCCGCGCTCGCGCCCCGTCACCTCGGCCTGCGAATGCCAGGCAATCAGCGGCTCCGCCCGCGCGGCCTCGAACAGCGCAAGGCGCAGCGCGCGATTGGCGAACATGCGTCCCAGCGTGCCCTCGTGCGGCTCGGGCGTGAAATCGAGCAGGCCGGGGCGTAACTGATCGGTGACCGCGATCGAATGGATCGGGCAGGCCTGCGGTTCGAGCGAGGGAGCGATACCGATGTTACGCAGCAGGTTCCAGCTCGCGGTCGAGATCGCCGAGGCGCGCCCGTCGAAGCCCTCCGCCGTCAACTCGGCCGGATCGGCGCGGTCGATGACATGGCTTGAGAAGCCCTTCCTCGCCGCGGCCAGCGCCAGCGTCATGCCGACGAGCCCGCCGCCCAGGATCAGGAGATCGCGCCTCTCGTCCGCCATATCGTTCATCGCCGCTCCAGTTGCGCCACTTGCTCGACGGCCCTAGAGCCTGCGCCGTGACCCACGCAAGGCCGACGATCCTCGTGCGCGCAATGCTGGCGCTACTGCTGGCGCTGGCCGCATGGCTCCCCGCGCAGGCGCAGCAGAGCGGCGGCAACAATATGCGCGTCACGCTTGTTGCCGACGGCCCCCCGATGCCGGGTCAGACGTGGACGCTGGCGCTCCATTTTGTGCCGAAAACCTCCGAATGGCATGGGTACTGGAAGAACCCGGGCGACGCCGGAGCCGGGATGCGGCTCGACTGGCGGCTGCCGCAGGGCTGGACGGCGGGAGAGCCGCTCTATCCGGTGCCGAAGACGCTGGTGATCGCCGACCTGATGAACCATGTGTTCGAGGGCGAGCACACGGTGCTGGTGCCGGTGAGCGTGCCCGCTAATGCTGCCGTTGCCAATCCCGCTCCGATCGGGCTGGAAATCGACTATCTCGCCTGCACCGACCAGATCTGCGTACCCGAACGGGCAAAGCTGTCGATCGACCCGTCCGCTGCCGTGCGCGACCCGCGTTTCGATCGCTGGCGCGCTCAGATTGCGCCCCTGCTCGACCAGCCCGCGCGATATGCCATCGCAGGACGGTTGCTGAGGGTCGCGATTCCGCTCCCTGCGAGCCTGCCGGTCGCCGCGCCGCATGTTTTTATCGAGAACCGCGATCTGGTGAATTACGCCGGGGCGCAGGCGTTCTCTCGCGTGGGCGACCAGCTTATTGCCGAAGTGCCGCTGGCCGAAGAAGCGACCGATCCCGGCGAATTGCGCGGCATTCTCGCGCTCGGCGACGGCAATGGGATTCGCTTCGGCGGAACGGCAGGCTCCGTGCCTGCCAACGGCGAGCCTGTCGGGACAGCTGTAGGCGGAGGAGCGGTGCCAACCTTCTGGCTGGCGCTGCTTGGCGCGCTCGCGGGCGGGTTGCTGCTCAACGTCATGCCATGCGTGTTCCCCATCCTCAGCCTCAAGGCGATGGCGCTGGCGCGTGCCGGGGGGGAGGAGAGCGGTGCCCGCCGCGACGGGCTGGCCTATGCGGGGGGCGTTATCCTTGCCTGCCTCGCGCTCGGAGGGCTGCTGCTGCTGCTTAAGGCGGGGGGCGAGCAGGTCGGCTGGGCGTTCCAGCTGCAGGAGCCGGGAGTCGTGGTCGGGCTGCTGGTGCTGGCGACGGCCATCACGGCGAACTTCCTCGGGATGTTCGAGATCCCGTCGCTGAGTGTTTCGGGCAGCGGGGCGGGCGGGGGATCGTTTCTGACCGGGCTTCTCGCCGCCTTCGTCGCCACCCCCTGCACCGGGCCATTCATGGCCGCGGCGATGGGGGCGGCGCTGCTGCTACCCTGGCCCCAGGCGCTGGCGCTGTTCGCGGCGCTTGGTCTGGGCCTTGCCCTGCCCTTCCTGCTGCTCGGCTTCGTCCCGCCGCTGCGGAGACTGATTCCCCGCCCGGGGCCATGGATGGCGCGGTTCCAGCGGCTGATGGCGATCCCCATGGGACTGACGGCGCTGGCACTGGTGTGGCTGTGCTGGCGCCTCGGCGGCGCGGCCTTCGCGGCAGGGGCGGTGGTGGTTGCGGGCCTTGCCGTCCTCGTGCTGATAACGCTCTGGGGGCAACATTCGGCGCGCCGCACGGTCTCGCTCGCGGCGCTGGGGCTCGCGATGGTCGTCGCCGGCGTCGGTCTGCCGCGGGTTTATGAACGGCCGTCGCGCGTGGGCGAGGGCGGCATGCTCGACAGCAAGCCCTTCAGCGAAGCGGCGCTCGCCTCCGCGCAGGCGATCGGAAAGCCGGTGTTCGTCTATTTCACCGCCGACTGGTGCCTGACCTGCAAGGTCAACGAGGGCGCCGCGATCGAACGCGCCGCTACCCGCGATGCCTTCCGCAAGGCCGGGGTGACCGTGCTTGTCGGTGACTGGACCCAGCGCGACGAGGCGATCACCCGCTTTCTTACCGCGCAGGGGGCGGCGGGAGTTCCCTTGTATCTGTGGTACCCGGCGGGAGGGGCGGCCCCGCGCCAGCTTCCGCAGGTGCTGACCCCCTCGCTGCTGGAGGAGCTAGCGCGCGGCACCGGGTGATGAGGTCGCCCGGGAGCTGGCTCGGATTCAGGATCAGGCTGCCAGCGCCGGGCACGGTCGCCTCGACCTGGCGGGCGCCGGTCAGCACTTCGAAATCCTCGCTTCCCGCCGGGGCGCTGCCCTGCCACAGCCAGTATCTGCCGGAGCGGGTCGCATCTATTTTCAGCCGCGCGACATGGCCGTTTCCGATCAGCGCGAGGATGGCTTTCGCATTGGCGTCGGCGATGGCGAGGCGGGTGTAGGTCAGCTCCGGCGCGCCGACCTTTCCGCCGCAGGCCAGCGCGAACAGCGGTTTTTCCCCCGGCTTGCCATAGATCAGCCGCAGGGGGTTTGCCGCAGTCGGCGCCCAGATTGCCCCTTCCGTGTCCGGGGAAGCGACGGGGGGCAGCGGGGCGGCGCGTTCCTTCACTCCGATCCGCGCGACATAGCGGTCGGCGGCGGGCGGATTGCAGGCGGCCAGGATTGCCAGCGGGAGCAGGCATAGGGCGCGCATGGTTACCGGCTCCGGATGAAGGCGCGGACGTCGTCCGACAGTTTCCGCCGATCCTCGTCGCGGACGTACATCATGTGGCCCGCGTCATAGTAATGGAATCGCACCCGGTCCTGCGGAATGCCGGTGCGGGTAAGGGCGTATTCGGCGGCGAAGAAGGGGGTGGCAAAATCGTACCAGCCCTGGCCGACGAAGATCCTGAGGCCGCTGTTCTCGCGCAGCGCCCGGCCCAGATAGGGCGCGACGGTGAGATAGGCGTTGGTGTCGCGGCGGCCCGGCAGCTTCCAGTCCCAGTCCCCGACGCGCCCGATGGTGACATATTGCCGGTCGGTCCGGTAGCCGACGGTCTCGCGGAAATAGGCATTGGCGGCAGCGGTATAGCCCCCGTCGATGCCGTAGAAGCTGGGATCGTTGTCCGGTCCCTCGCCAGCATTGTCGTAGTCGCGGCCGGTATAGCGCGCGTCGAGCCGGCCCACGGTCAGCCCGCGGTCGCGCAGCAGCTCTTTGTAGAAGCGCCCGCTGCTGACGCGCAGGTCCGCCTTGTCGAGATAGGCTTCGGAGAGGCCCGTCAGCCGCGCCAGCTCGCGGCGCACCGTGGCGCGTTCCTCCGCGGGCGCTTTCTGACCCTTCAGGAGATAGGCCGCATAGGGGCCGATCGCGAACTCGCGCGCCTCCTCGGCGAAAGCCGCCGGGGTCTGGCCCGCACCGGCCTTGCCGTGGAACTGCGCCGTCACCGCCATGCTGGGCAGGGTGGTCACATAGCCCAGCTCCGCGCCCTCGGTCTCCGCCCCGGCGGCGAAATCGAGCACGGTGGAGATCAGGATCACGCCGTTCAGCGCAACGTCGTTGTACTGGCCTTCGAGCTCGTTGACGACTGCGGCGGAGCGGGTGGTGCCATAGCTCTCGCCGCCGAGGAACTTGGGGCTGTTCCAGCGCCCGTTCTCATCCAGCCACTTGCGGATCACCGCGGCGACCGACTTTGCATCCTTGGTGACGCCCCAGTACTCCTCGCCCTTCGTATCGCCGATGGTGTGCGAAAAGCCGGTGCCGACAGGATCGATGAAGACGAGGTCGGTGACGTCGAGCAGCGAATCCGGGTTGTCGAGGATCGGATAGGGCGGCCCCCCGTCATCGCGCGCGTCGGAGGGGATGGCGACGCGCTTGGGCCCGAAGGCCCCCATCTGCAACCATAGCGAGCCCGACCCCGGCCCGCCGTTGAACAGGAAGGTCACCGGGCGGTTCGGGTTGCGCGGCTCGGCGACATAGGCCGTGGTGACAATCGCCGCCTTGGGCGCGCCCTTGTCGTCCTTGAGCACCTGCTCGGCGACGGTGGCGGTGTAGGCGACCCGCTGCCCGCCGAAGGTGCCGGTGAAGCGCTGGGAGGCGGAGTTGGCGGTGTAAGGCGCAGCCTCGGCGGCGGGCTTGGACTCGGTCTCGGGCTTTTCCTGGGCGATGGCGGAAAAAGGAAGGGCGAGCGCGGCGAGAGCCGCTGCGGTGCGAGAGATCATCGGCCCGCTATGGCAGCGCGTTAGAGGTGCGTAAATCGCTGCGTTCAGGCGGCGCGGGGGACAATCCGGTCGAGATCGCCGTTGAGAGCGCGCTTTGCTACACGCAGCTCGTAGTCATCCTGTAGACCAAGAAAAAACCCCTCGGACATGCGGAAATATCGTCCGAGCCGAAGGTCGAGCTCACCATCGACCGGTAAGCTGCCATCAATCATGGATTGGACGCGAGCGGCATCCACCGCAATGGCATCTGCCAATGCAGCGGCATCAAGCTCCAGCGGCTCCATGAATTCCGACCACAACAGCTCGCCTGCGTGGGGAATGTGCAGCCAGTCGGCCTCAGTGGTAGTCGACGATCTCGACACCGTGTGCATCTCCGTCTTTCCAGACGAAGCATATACGCCATTGCTTGTTAATTGAAATGGAATGCTGGCCAGCGAGGTCACGGTCCAGCTCATGGAGGCGGTTCGATGGCGGATTGCGAAGGTCATCCAGAATCTTCGCGCGGTTGAGCAGTGCGAGCTTCGCGATCGCGCGGGACTGAATATCCGGCGGCAGCTTGCGGGCACGCCGTCCGCTCCAGATGCGCTCCGTTTCCTTGTCGGCAAAGTCGATGATCACCGGCTTGACCTAGTCCGCTCCCGGCGTTGCATGTGCCAAGATAATGTTAGCGACCTTCGTTGCCTCAGCTTTTGTAAGGTCAAACGGTAGGCCGAAAACCCGCACAGTCAGGTTCTGTCTGAGGGGGATAGGCAAGACATTGGAGCCGGGCATCTCAACCGCAGGAGAGGATGCTGCCGAGGGCGGTTGCGCCATTACTGGCGAACTCGGTTGGCGCCTTTTCTTTGGTGCACCAGAATCCCGGTTCGCTCGGAAGGTGGCTCGCGGTCGGAAGGTGACAGGATTTTCGAGGTAGGCACGAAAATCTTCGAGACCCTTGTTCAGGCGACTGCGATATGTCTGTAAACTCTCGGGTGTGTACTGCCTCGGGTTCAGATTGTCGAAACGCGACATCAGCAGGTCGATGTCCAGATTGGTGACATCGGATGCTTCGTCGTCCGAAAGCACCTCCAAAATCTTAGTCGCAGCGGTCTTTCGAGCCGCAGCAGTGGCTTTCGCCAAAAGCCCCTTCTCTCCCAAATAGTCCAGAAAGTTGATGAGGTCGTCACGCGATCTGCTGTTAGCCATGGGAAGCTCCTGCCCAGGCTCTCGTTCTAGCACAGGCGATTCTTACGTCAAGCGTCTAGATGCGTTTAAGATGGACAGATTGCGGACAATCCGACTTAGCGCCCCCACTTCCGCTGCGTTTTCCCATACCGCGTCTTGCGTGTGCCCGGCTTGCCCTCGTTGCTGCGGCCGACTAGCGGAGCCTTCCTCTCCGGATCGAGAATGCCGAGCTCGTCGTTCTCGAGGCGGCGGATTTCATCGCGCAATCTCCCGGCCTCCTCAAACTCGAGGTTCGCCGCGGCGTTGCGCATGCGCTTTTCGAGGTCCTCGATGTAGGCGCGCAGGTTGTGGCCGACGAGGTTGTTGCGCTCCTCGTCCCCGGTGCCGATGAGCACCGCGTCCTGGCTGGCGGTGTGGGCGACGATGTCGGCGATGGCACGCTTGATCGTCTGCGGGGTGATGCCGTGTTCCTCGTTATAGGCGCGCTGCTTTTCGCGGCGGCGCTCGGTCTCGGTCATCGCCCGTTCCATGCTGCCGGTGACGCGGTCGGCGTAGAGGATCACGCGGCCCTCCACATTGCGCGCGGCGCGGCCGATGGTCTGTATCAGGGATGTCTCCGAGCGCAGGAAACCTTCCTTGTCGGCGTCGAGGATGCAGACGAGGCCGCATT